>CALKTZ010000278.1 GCA_937997355.1 uncultured Planctomycetales bacterium
CCCGGCCGAGGCCCGGCCGATCCGCGCCATCCCGGTCCCCGACGATTACGTGCCCCTCGCGCCTCGCGACTGGTCGCCGCAACGCAAGTACTGGTCGGCCGCCGGGACGTGCCACATGCCCCTGTACTTCCAGGACGCGGCGCTCGAACGCTACGGGCATACCGCCGAGCAGTTCTTCGGGCCGGCCGGCCGGTTCCTCTCCTATCCGCTCGACGACCCCACGCAGTCGACCCAGCGGAACCAGATGCTCCAACCGGTCCTCTCGGTCGGCCTGTTCGCCGCGCAGATCGTCGCCCTGCCGTATAACCTGATCGTCGATCCCCCCTGGGAGGCGGAATACGACCTCGGCTACTATCGCCCCGGCGACCGGATCCCCACCGACGTCTACTACCTCCCCTTGCACGGCGTCGGCCCCCCCCTCAAGGGGAGCAACTACTGAGCCGAGCCGACTCCTTTCAACCGGCCCCCCCGAATCCCCCCTCCAGCCGAGGGGGGATTTTTTTGCGCGAACATTTGCGAATTCAAGGTTCAGCGATCGTCTTTCGATCTCGCCGCAACGGCTCATTCACCGCTTCTCGGCGCTGATGCGGAGCAGGGGGGGCTTGCTCAGGTAGAGGTTCCAGTGGCCCGGGTCGAAGGCCGCCAGGCCGTCGTCGGTGATCGTCGGCGCGTGCCATCGGATGTTGGTGAGGCCGGCGTCGCGAAGGGCCGATTCGTACGTCGCCGCCGAATAGGTGTAATTGACGATCGAGAAGGAGTCGTCGCCGTCGAGCAGGAAGGTGATCCCGTAGGGGGTGCCGTCGGGCGTCACGGCGGGGACGTCGGAGACCATCGCGTAGGGGGTGTAGTCGGCTTCCGGATGGTCGCACAGGTGGCTGTTGGTGGTGACGAACCGGCCGCCGGGCTTCAGGTTGTCGGCGATGCTTTGTGCCATGGCGCGGAGGGTCGCGACGTCGGGCGCGCAGTTGAGCAGGAAGGCCGCGGCGACCACGTCGAACGGCCGGGTCGAGCGGAATGCCTCGGCCGCCGAGACATGATAGGCGATCCCCTTCGGATCGCGCGCCTCCTGGTCGCGAGCCAGGTCGACCATCGCCGAGGAGAGGTCGACCCCTTCCACGCGATCGGCCCCGGCGTCCTTGATCCGCCGGGTGTAGAACCCCTCGCCGCAGGCCAGGTCGAGCACGTCGAGCCCTCGCACGTCGCCGAGCAACGCCAGGTGATCCGGCATCTCGCTGTGGACGCGAAACGGCAGGCCCTTCGATCGCTGATATCGGCGGCTCAGGCGGTCGTATTCGGGGGGCATCGTCATGGTGAAAGTCCCGGCATTGAGTGTCTTCCGCCCATCATCCATACTCTAGAATACGATATTCCCGGAGGTCCGAGGGACGATTGCCGAGCTTGTGGAAATTCCCGGCATTCGCTACAAACGATTCAAGGGCTTGCGCACGATTTGCGCGATCATCGAATCGAGATTGAATCATGGCTTCCGTGGCCTATGCCCACATCACCATCGATGAACGAGGAGAGCCGATCATCTCGGGCACGCGGACCAGGGTCAGGATGCTGGTGCTCGACCGCCTTGCTCATGGTTGGGATGTCGACGAAATTCATCGCAATCATCCCCACCTGACGCTCGGCCAGATCCACTCGGCACTCGCTTATTATTATGATCATCAGGTTGAGATAGATCGCGACATCGAGCGGCGATTGAATCGAGTGGACGCCTTGCGTGCAGCCCAGGAAGAATCCCCCGGTCGGCGGAAACTCCGCGAGCGGGGACTTCTTCCGTAGAGCGGTTCACGATCGGATCGCACGGTCGTGTTTCGTTCGGCACGGGCCTCGCGACCACGGCGTTCAACATCTCGCGAGTGGGATCGGGCGAGGCGATGGGCGTCGCCTTGAATCGCCCCTCCGGGGCTTGAAGCCGGGAGAAAAGAGGGGGAGGGCCGTCGCTCGAT
>CALKTZ010000279.1 GCA_937997355.1 uncultured Planctomycetales bacterium
AAAATGGGACAGGCACGCGGAGTACCGGCGAGCCAGTCCCGTTTTCGCTCCGGCTTTGAAACAGCATTCCACTTCGAGCCGGTCCCGTTTTCGCTCCGGTGTTCAATTTCAGATTCAGAACGCCTGGAGATAGATCGAGGCGGGGAAATCACCGGCGGAAGTTCGGAGTCCCTGATCGTTCCCGGCGGGGCGATAGTTCGGCAGCGACTTGCCGAGCCTCGCCGGATCGGCGTGGTGCAGCATGCTTAGGGACGTGCGGATCGTGTATTTCGAATTGTCGACCAGGAATGCCTGGAGCAACGCGGTTTCGTTGCTGAAGAAAAGCTCCTCGTCGAGCAACCCTCGCTGATAGACATACGGGAAGTAGATGTCGTGAAAATGGACCCAACTCCCCGATTCGAGCCGGGGCAGCACTTCCAGGATCACGCGGTTGACCTCGCTCCCCGGCATCACGGCATGCGTGGAATCGACGAACAGGAAACCGTTCTTCCCCAGCCGGGTTAACTCTTCGATGGCCACGGTCTGGGCCTTCTCGACGACCAGCCGGATCTTCCCGGCCGCGTTCATCTCTTTCAGGAATTCGGTCGGATAAGGTTCGACGCAAACGACTTTCGGCGAATATCCCTCGATCTCCGAGGCCGCCTCCAGGATCAAGGCGGTGGAGACGCCGCATCCGACCTGGACGATCTTCCCAGGCCGGACCGAACGGATGAAGCCGTGGAGGAAATCGGCGTCGATCGGGCTGAACCCCGGCTCGCGGTTGGCCGCGCAGGCATTCTCGTAGACATCGCCCCGGCGAAGCCGAGCGACCAGTTCCGGCGTGCAGCAGGATTCGAGGAAATCGAATTGTTCCTCGACGTCGGCCCCGCGCACGCCGATCATGCTGCCGGGGGCCTTCCAGAAGCCGTCGGCGCGTAATTCACGGAGATCGGGGATTTCCGAATAGAAGTGTCGGGGCAGAATATCGAACCCGAGCTTCTGCCCGAGCTCGAACATCGCGCGGAGGCCGCGCTTGCTGAAATTCTTCAACCGCCGCTTGAGCGTGGGGGATTGGCGAGTGCCCGCCGACGCTTGAGTCCCGGCCCCGGGAGCCGGAGAAACCGTCGGACTCGTCGGCTCGATGGCCGGGGTTTGCCGTTCCTTGACCTGCATGGTCCCCTCCCTGGTGTGCGTTCGATCGGCCGCGAATCCTGGTTTCGGCCGTGGTTCATCCGGAAACCGAACTTATCTCACGCGAGCCGGAAATTCAATCGCCATCGACGCGAGGCATCACTTGCGGCATTGCATCGCGAGGGCGTTTTCGAATCGTCCCTTGTCCTCGACCTCATTGAATCGAGGGTCCTCGGCGTCGCCGAACGAGGCGCGCCGGATCTCCTTGAAGCCGTGCTCGGCCAGCTTCTTGGCGAGCGACTTCTCGTCCCAGAGCCAGAGGTGCGCGCTGTTGCCGAGCGATTCGACGACCACGCCGCTCAGTCCGCGTCGCCGTCGCGGTTTCCCCAGGTCGGTCCCCTGCATGAATCGGATCGCGGCGTCGGGTTCCTTGTCGTTGACGTAGCGATGGGCCAGATATTCGAGGTCGGGGAGGACGAAGCGGAAGGTCCCGCCCGATTCCAGGTAATTGTAGGTATGTTTCAGGGCGATATCGCATTCGTCGAGGGCCAGATGCTCCAGGACGTGCGAGCAATAAACCCCCCGGCACGACCCCGGAGCAACGGGCAAACCCCGGACGATGTCGCCGAAGCGGACGTTCTCGGGGAAGCGCCGGGCGTTCTTGGTGTAGAGCCTTCCCACGACGGGGAGGCGTTCGAATCTCAGGGTCGGGCTGCTGTCGAAGTTGATCCAGTCCTTCGGCGCACACCAACCACAGCCGTATTGAACGTAGTCGTGACTCATGATCGCGCGGAGTTGCCCTTCCCTGTTGAGCGATGCACGGTGGGGCTTTCCGCCGCGCATACCTGCAAACCTCCCTGAAGCCCGGACGATCGCCCTCGCGGTGCGAGGCGATGCTCCGCGCCGAAAGGACGGCCTACCAACATAATCGGAGGAGTCGCCGGCCGAAAGGTGGAAAGGCGACATCGGGCGTGCGACTTCACTTGCCCCGGGGAACCCATTGTTTCACAATAGATCAATCTCTCCCGGTTGGCGAACGGTCCAGGTCCATCGACGCGCGCTGGAGTTCTTGCTGATGACGCGACAGACTGGGTCGGGATGGTCGGACTCGACCCGAGCCGATCATCCGATTCTCCTCACCCTCATCGGCCTGTTCGCGGTCGCCCTCTCGTCGGCGATGGCCGACGATCCTGCCGCCGGGGCCAAACCCCAGGCCGAGGCGAAGAAGGCCGACGAACCTTTTGCGCCTCCGGAAACCTTCTCCGAGGAAAAGCGGAGTCATTGGGCCTACCAGCCGATCACGCGCCCCGATCTCCCCGACGTGAAGGAATCGGGCTGGGTCCGCACCCCGGTCGATCGATTCATCCTCGCGGATCTGGAAGCGTCCGAGCTTCCCCATTCCCCCGAAGCCGACCGCCTGGCGTTGATCCGCCGCGTGACCTATGACCTGACCGGCCTCCCCCCCCGGCCCGAGGAGATTCGGACCTTCCTCGACGACAAGAATCCCGATGCCTACGAACGGCTGGTCGACCGCCTGCTCGCCAGCCCCCGATACGGCGAACGCTGGCTCGACCTCGCCCACTATGCCGACACCAACGGATTCGAGCTGGACGCCGAACGCCCCGATGCCTGGCGATATCGCGACTGGGTCGTCAGGGCGCTGAACGCCGACATGCCCTACGACCGCTTCACGGCCCTCCAGATCGCCGGGGACGAACTCGTCCCGAATGACCATTCCGCCTTGATCGCCACCGGCTTCGGCCGTTGCGGTCCGCGCGAGGTGGTTTCCGGCAACATCATCCCCGAGGAGAAGCGACAGTCGGAGTTGACCGAGATCACCTCGACGGTCGGCTCGGTCTTCCTCGGGATGACGATCGGCTGCGCCCGCTGCCACGATCACAAGTTCGAGGCGATCCCCACGACCGATTACTACCGCCTCCAGGCCTTCTTCGCGGGCACGGAGCTTTCCGACATCCCGATCGCCTCGAAGGCCGAGAAGGACGCCTACGCCGCCGCCAGGAAGGCGATCGCCGAGAAGACCGCCCCCATCCGGCAGAAGATGGCGAAGCTCGAAGAACCCTATCGCAAGGCGCTTCGCGAGAAGAAGGAGAAGTTGCTTTCTCCCAATCAGATCGCCGTCCTCGCCATCCCCAAGGAGAAGCGATCCCCAGAGCAGAAACGGCTCGCGGAAGGGGTCGAGTCGTCGCTGAGGGTGACCTGGGAGGAAACCGCCGAGGCCGTCTCGCACAACCCGGCCGATCACGCCGCGCGCGAGCAACTGAAACGCGAAATCAGCGACATCGAGAAGATGCTGCCGCGGCCGCCGGCCGGGGCCATGGCGCTCCATGACCCCAAGCCCGAAGCCCCGGTGACCCACGTCTTCCGTCGCGGCAACTATCTCAACAAGGGGCCGAAAGTCGCCCCCAGGCCGCCGGGGGTGATCCTGACGTCGCAGCCCGGCGACGCGTTCCCCTCGACCGTCGACAAGCGACGGACGGCCCTCGCCCGGTGGCTGACCCGGCCCGACAACCCCCTCACCGGCCGCGTGATCGTCAATCGGATCTGGCATCATCACTTCGGCCACGGCCTGGTCGGCACCACGAGCGACTTCGGGATTCGCGGCGAGCCCCCATCGAATCCGGAATTGCTCGACTGGCTGGCCAGCGAATTCATCGCCAACGGCTGGCGGCTCAAGCCGCTGCACCGGCTCCTGGTCACGTCGGCCGTCTATCGCCAGACCAGCGAGCGCAACGCCAGGCTCGACGAGGGAGACCCGGAAAACACCCTGTACGGCCGGATGTTTCGCCGTCGGCTCGACGCCGAAGGGATTCGCGACGCCATGCTCGCCGCCTCCGGAGAGTTGAACGGCCAGATGGGGGGGCCGGGAATCCTCGCACCGCTGGAAAAGGAGGTGGAAGACCTGATCTTCACCGAGGCCGAGGTGGTCGACATCTGGCCCGAAGATCCCGACCCCGCCCAGCACCTGCGACGTTCGCTCTATCTCTTCCGCAAGCGGAATGTTCGCTATCCGATGTTCGAGGCATTCGACGCCCCCGACACCCAGAATGCCTGCCCCAAGCGCGAGACGAGCACCCACTCGCTCCAGGCCCTCAACCTCCTCAACGGCGATTTCGCGACCGGACGCGCCCGGGCATTCGCCGAACGGGTCCTCCGCGAAGCCGGACCCTCGACCGAAGACCGGATCGATCGGGCCTATCAAAATGCGCTCGGACGCGGGCCGACGCCGAAGGAACTGGCCCGCACCCGAGACTTCCTGGTCGAACAATCCGCGGCGATCCGGGAGGATGCCGGGGCCGCAAAGTCCGACGCAAAGGCTCCAGGCGACGACATCGTTCCCGCGGCCTGGGTCGATTTCGCCCGCGTCATCCTGAACTCGAACGAGTTCATGTACGTACCTTAGAGAACGGCTCCCCTGCCCGGTTGCTCCCGCCCACCCGCTCGACTTGAGGACTTCGCCCATGTCCCTCGATGCTCAGCCGCAGCCTCAGCCCACCCAGTGCCCCGGCCCGGGTTCCTTTGCCGTGAATCCGGCCAATCGCCGCGAGTTCCTCCGACGCGCGGGCAACGGGTTCGGCTGGCTGGCCGCCTCGGCGTTGCTGAACGCCGAGGGCCGAGGCGCGAGCACGAGCACCCCGTCGGCCAATCCCCTGGCCGCCAGGCCCGGCCATTTCCCGGCCAGGGCGAAGCGGTGCATCTTCCTGTTCATGACGGGGGGGCCGAGCCAGATGGACCTGTTCGACCCCAAGCCGATGCTCAACAAGCTCGACGGCCAGCCGCTCCCCCCGAGCTTCGGCAAGATCCACAGCCAGTTCCTGGAGAGCGATCCGCTCTGCCTCGGCAGCACCCGGAAATGGGGGAAATACGGCCAGTCCGGGATGGACATGTCCGACCTGATCCCCCACATGCACCCCCTGGCCGACGACATCGCGGTGATCCGGTCGTGCGTGGCCGATAGTGTGGTCCACGCGCCGGCGATGTATCAGCTCAATACCGGGCGGATCTTCATGGGACATCCCAGCCTGGGATCGTGGGTGACCTACGGCCTCGGCTCCGAGAGCGACAATCTCCCCGCATACGTGGTGATGACCCAGCCCGAAGGAACCCCCGAGGGGGGTCCGCCCTGCTGGGGGGCCGGCTTCCTCCCGGCCCAGAACCAGGGGACCCTCTTCCGCAACGGACCGGCCCCGATCGTCAACCTGAAATTGGCCGAAGGGCTCACCCCGCGTCGCCAGCGCAAGCTCCTCGACTTCCTCAAGGAGATGAACGAGCAAAGCCTCCCGGAAGACGACACCGAGCTCTCGGCGCGGATCGCCAGCTACGAGCTGGCCTATCGGATGCAGAGCGCGGCCCCCGAGACGGTCGACCTCTCTCGCGAGACCAGCGAAACCCGAGCGATGTACGGCCTCGACGATCCGCGCACCGTCGAGTTCGGCACCCGCTGCCTGCTGGCTCGCCGGCTCGTGGAGCGTGGCGTGCGGTTCGTCCAGCTCTATTCGGGAGGCGGCCCGGTCGCCATGCAGTGGGACGCCCACACCGAGCTGAACGCCAACCACGAGAAGATGTGCGGCATGACCGACAAACCGGTCGCCGCGCTCATCACCGACCTCAAGCGATCGGGCCTGCTCGACGATACCCTCGTCGTCTGGGGGGGGGAGTTCGGCCGCACGCCCGTCCGCGAGAAGGGAGGACGCGGGCGCGACCACAACGCGACCGGCTTCTCGATGTGGATGGCCGGCGGCGGGGTCAAGGGGGGGACCGTCCTCGGCGCGACCGACGAGATCGGCATGAACGCCATCGAGGAGAAGGCCCACATCAACGACATCCACGCCACGATCCTGCACCTGATGGGGCTCGACCACCGCAAGCTGACGTTCCTGCACAGCGGCCGGGATGAAAGATTGACGGATGTGGCCGGGCGCGTCCTCAAGGGGATCGTGGCGTAGGTCAACGATCAAAATCTTGTTCGGCTTCTTATCAGTTATCGGCTCGAAG
>CALKTZ010000280.1 GCA_937997355.1 uncultured Planctomycetales bacterium
GTCCGGGAGGACGCCGTCCGAGAGGAAGAAAATCGCATCCGGACGCAAGGAGATCGCCTGGGTCAAGGCGGGGAGCGGGTTGGTTTCTCCCTCCGGCTCCATCAATCGAAGCCAATGCAGCAAGTCGCTCTTGGACTTAAGATCAGCCGGACGCGGAGTTGGGCCACCGGGCATGGGAATCGACAGATCGTTGTAGAAAATCACCTCGAATCTCTGAGGCGGCTGGAGCGCGAAAACGCTCCGCCGCAATTCGATCGTCGCCCTCGGGAAGCGATCCTCATCGATCATGCTCCCCGAACCATCGATCACATAGATGAAGAACTGGCCGCGGGCGCGAATATTGAAGAAGGAAGTTTGCCGCCAAACGGGGAGGTCGCTCCAATCGTCTTCTTCCGACGCATAACGACCGGAGACCTCCGTCCCGCCGGCACCTGGCGGTTGCAGGAAGCGACTCTTCTGTTTCTTGCGATCCGCCTCAGCCTTGGACATCACGCCCGGGAACTGGGAGCGAGCGACGGGAGTCTTCGCGGGAGACGCCTTCGATGGTTTTGTCGAGAGATTCGTCGCGGCCCGCTCGGATTTTGAAGCGGAGGTTTCTCCCTGATTGGATACAGGGGCTCTCTTCTTCGAGGCCGTTTTCGAACCTTGCTCCGAAACGGTCGGTCCCTTGGGCGGGGCCCCCTCTTCGGCATTGGCCCGGGGAATGATGGCAAGGCCCGCCGTCACGGCCAGGATCGGCAGGAGATGGATCACCAAACCGAGAGAATCGCCCACGGCTCGACGGGCTTTCCTGGACAATCGCGGGAGGCTCGTCATGCGGCGATCCTCCCGATTCGAGATTCGCCCGGATTCAAACGGAATGGAGTCGGCTCGCCTCAACGAAAGACAACGGATCAAGCTTACCCCGCCATCCCCTCACGAGCAACTCGATCCCATCGCCGATCAATACGGTCCCGGTTGATCGGCGAATCGTCATCCCGGCGACCACTCCGAAGAAATTCACCCTCGAAGGTATGTCTCGTCTTCAAGATCGGTCGCGGTCGGAAAACTTGGGATACAAACCGATCGACATGACAATGACGCGTGTCGCTCCACCGAATATGATCTGTTAGGCTATTGGGCTCAATGGTTTTCGTCGAGTTGGCATCGACCGCTCATCGGTGAGCGAGTCCGCTCGGAAGACTCTCCAGAGGTGGAAGCCGCGATCCGACCGATCGTGAGCGAAGGAGTTGGTTGGCATGTGGGGCCTCACGGCTACGGATCTGCCTCTCATCGGCTGGTATGTGTTGGTGCTGGTATTCCTCGAGGGATTGCTGAGCGCCGATAATGCCCTGGTTCTTGCGGTCATGGTCCGGCACCTGCCCCGCGCTGAACAGAGAAGGGCGCTACGTTACGGAATCTGGGGGGCATTCATCTTCCGCCTGATTGCCGTGCTCCTCTCATCTGTTCTGATCAAATTCTGGCTCTTCAAGCTGATCGGAGGGCTCTATCTTGTTTATCTTGCCATTGCCCATTTTGTGACAGCCTTTGTCCAACGTGGCCACCAGGGAGCTGAAGCAGAGGAAACCGGCGGTCCCAATCAAACCTCGCCTTCCAAGCAATTCGGTCGGGGATTTTGGGGCACCGTCATCTCCGTGGAACTCGTGGACCTCGCCGCCGTGGCGATGTCCGACGATCTCCCGGATCGCTTCGGGGACAAGTGGAAACTGGCGGTGGTTTACATCGGCGGGATTCTCGGCATCCTCACCATGCGGTTCGTGGCAGGCTATTTCATCCTGCTGCTGGATCGCTTCCGAGGTCTGGCGAACGGCGCCTACTTCCTGGTCGCATGGATCGGACTCAAGCTGGTCTCCAGCGGCCTTTCCGCCGGAGGGGTCCTCTCGGAAGAGATGCCCCCGCAACTTTTCTGGCTGGTGATGCTGATCATCGCCGTGGCCAGCTTCGTTTTCAGTCCGCGATCAAGTGATCCAAAGCGAGACGAGGAAACAAGCACCTGATCGGCGGCCGGGATCTAAGTCGACCGAAGATTAATGCGGCGGGGCGAGATCACATCTGATCCTGGGCTATCAGCAGATCCCGCAATTTTTGAATGACGCGGGTCTTCTCATTGCTGACGGTCTTGGAGGCAACTCCCCATTGCTGGGCGATCTCGGCGAGAGTTTTCCCCATCAGAGTATCCTGAATCAGCGCGGCCTCGCGCGGATTCAGGGATCGGTCGATCGCTTCGTGCAGGGCATCTCGTTGAGCGGCGGTCGTTTCGTGATCGCGAGGGGCGGCGACGGACTGGGCCATGTCGAGGGACTGGTAGCTCCGCTCTCGCTGCGCCCGCTTCTTGATCATGTCCACGGCGCGGAAGAAATCGATCCCTTCCGCCGTGTCCTTGCTGAAGACATCCTTCACTCCCCATTGGCTGATGTCGCTGAGCATGTCTTCGAAGCGAGGACGCCCCAAATCCTGGAGCATCTTCGTGAAGACGGCCTGGGAGCAGTCGTCATGGAATTGGGAAGGGATCGCGGCACGATACCAGGCCCGGCTCAGATAGCGGTTCATCTGGTTGAGGCCCGACTCGATCGCCTCGGCGTCGACATCGCTCGTGGAGGCTGTCGATGTCGAGCTGTTTGACGATGGAGCCAGGAGGTCGGCGAGTTCGGTCTGCGTGAGGACCGCATCCCAGGCGGCATTGGAAAGTGCCGGCCCCTGGTCCAGGAAGCTTTGGAGAGAAATGTCGGACTCGGAAGGAAAGGCGTGCTCGGCGGCCGTTCCGACTCCGGGCAGCGATTGCGCATGGGTAGCACCGCTCAGCAAGCGGAACGCTTCCAGTCGCTCCACGGTCGGGCGATAATCTCGCCTGCGACGCGTCTTGTGATCGCCACCGTCCGACAAATGCCACCTCCAGGAATCCGGGACCACCTGAGAAACGTCGGTCCGTTTATTTCTACTTAGAAGATCATGATTGCGGCCAACTACCCGATATCGCCTCCCCGAGTCGATCACCACTCAGGTTACGATTGCATGAGGGATTCGGTTCTATCAGTGTCCGCTATATGACTTGATTTTCTCTTCCTTGATGGGTTTTCGCCTTGGCAGACCCGACGAACCTTCCTGGTCCGAAAACGAACTCCGCACTTCAGACTGAATCTAGGACATACGGTCCCGAACTGAGATGTGACTGCTCGGAAATTAATCAATTTCGGAACATCGATCGAGAGGAAAAACCGGAGCAGTCCTATCCAATAATACCATGCATGCAAATCAAGGTCGAGTTTTTTTCCGAAATTCCTCGGTATGATTCTCTTCTGGGGTGTCTGGATTCATTGAGAATCGATCGAGAAGGTGGAAGTGCAACCCGGCATCGCCATCGTTTTCCTGAAGGTTCCTGAAGGCGAGACGAGAGAAGATCCGCGGATTTCTCTTCCGATATAACGTTTGTTTCTGGGGTTCAGTTTGGATGTTCGATCCATCGATTTTCACGGCCGGGGCCAACCGCGTGATCGCCCGGGCGCGGGCCAGGGCACGAATCCGCTCCTCGGACGCAACCGAGCCGATCGATCTGCTGGCGGCGCTGGCCGGCGAGACGGAAGGGAATGCGGCGAGTTTGTTCGAGGAATTCGGCCTGCCATCCGGCCGGCTTGCGGAATCACTCGGCTTGACGGAATCGATGGAGGAAGATTTCGAGGACGAGTTTGAAGATTTGCCCATGTCAGCAGCCTCACGCGGCGTCGTCGGCGAATCGATCGCCAGGGCCAGGGAAATCGATCGGGGCCGACCGGTCGGCACCGAGCATCTATTGATCGGCCTGCTCCGCGCCGAGCGTTCGATCGTCGAGTTGCTGAACGATGCCGGCCTGCGGGTCGAGGATCTCCGGAATCGTCTCGATGAAAAGACGGTCCGCGAATCCGAGCCGCTTCCCCTCGACGATGAGATCCCTCCGCTGGATCTGACCATCGGCGCCGAGGAAGTTGATCTCGGGAGGATGCTCGACGCCTCGGCGAATCGAGCATCCGAGGGTTTACGGGTCGTCGAGGATTTCGTCCGCTTCGTGCTCGACGATTCAGGCCTGACTCGACGACTCAAGGAGGTCCGGCATCGGCTCGGCACGGCGGTTAGCGGGCTTGACGCCGGTCTCCTGATCAATTCGCGAGACACGCGGGGCGATGTCGGCACCCACATCATGACCCACACGGAGCGCGTTCGAGAAAACCCCCGGGCGGTGCTCACCGCGAACTTCAAGCGAACCGCCGAAGCACTCCGTTCGCTTGAAGAATACAGCAAGCTGATCAACGTCTGGATCGCCGGCCAGTTCGAGGTCCTCCGGTACGACGTCTATACCCTCGAAAAACTGGTGATGATGGCCATCGCGGCCCATCAATCGCTGAAAGATGCCCGGCTCATGGTCCTGGTCGGAGGGCTCCCTACCCTCGGGGACCTGACGTGGATCGTCGGTGAAGCCCTCGCGGGCGGGGCCGATGTCATCCAGCTTCGCGAGAAAGACCTCCCGGACCGAGAATTGCTCACCCGAGCCCGCGAGGTGCGAATCCTCACCGCTCAGGCGAAGGCGAAGTTCATCCTGAACGACCGGCCCGATCTCGCCAAACTTTCGGGAGCCGACGGGGTTCACGTCGGCCAGGATGACCTCGGCGTCCGGGACATCCGCCGGATCATCGGCCCTTCGCCGCTCGTCGGCGTTTCAACCCACAATCGAGAGCAGCTCGATGCCTCGCTGCTCTCGGGTGCCAACTATCTCGGCGTCGGGCCGGTATTCCCGAGTCCGACCAAGGAATTCCGAGAGCCCGAGTTGGCGGGGCTCGCCTACGTGGAATCGGTCGCGGATCGAACCAATCTCCCCTGGTTCGCGATCGGCGGCATCACCGAGGAAAATGTGGAACGCGTCCTCATGGCGGGAGCAACGCGCATCGCCGTCAGTTCCGCGGTCGCACGCGCGGAACACCCTCGACAGGCGGCGGCCAGCCTCAAAATGAAGCTGAGGGAATTCGCCACGTCGGTTCAGGATTGAAGTCCGGCCGGAATTCGACCAGGTCGCGGATCGGTCGCCGACCGCTGTTCTCGCAAGCGGTTCGAGGCAGGGCCTGAAATCGCGATTTCGGCGTCATCCTCGTTTTTTTGAGAGATTCATTAAGGTTCCGATCTTGCGGCCTCGCGGCATCTCGGGTAGAAGTCCTTCGCCTATCTCGTCCCGAACGTTCTTCGAGCAAGTTTGGGGAGTCGACCGCCATGGAAGGTGGCCAACACCCGAACCAACTTTCCATTGTTCGAGGAAGCAAGGAGATCGAAAGCGGACCGGGCTTCCGGCCGAACGTCGGCGGGCTCCCGGTCTTACCACGATCAATGGCCGACCCGTCTTGATGGCCAAATCACGGTGGAGTTCCGTCTCCCGATCCGGAGATTCCGATTCCGCCATTCCGGCAACGCTCGACGGCTCGACGGACGCGGGTGAACCCCGGGTCTCTTGAACCGCGATGCGAGTCAATCGTGAAAAGTGGTCCGGGAAAGGGCTCGGTTTGGAAATATCGCTTATGGCACGCGACGACCGCGAAAAACTCGCCAGGTCCTGGATGACCGTGGCGGGTAAGACGTTGAAAGGGATTTCGAGCCGGATTCCGGGTCGAGGTCTCGCCGCCTTCCCTGCGGAGATCCACGCGCCGAAACAGATCGCGGCACCAAGCGGAGTGGTACGGACGATGACAACCGCCGCGATCCGAACTCTCTTGGCGATGCTCCTGCTTACAGGCTCCGCGCTCGCCCAGACCGAACGCGTCCCCGACGGCGCCATGATCTCCGAAATTCGTTTCATGGGGAACGACACGATCGCGAATGAGAAGATCCGAGCCGCCCTGCAAAGCAAGGTGAATCACCCCCTCGACCAGAAGACCATCGACGCCGACATCCAAAGCCTCTACCGGAAAAAGTGGTTTTCGAAGGTTTATGCGTATTTCGAGGAAGCGTCGCCGAGGAGCGGGAAATTCATCCTGACCTTCGAATTCGTCGAGATGCCCATCCTGACCCATGTCGAGTTTCGCGGGCTCACCAAGATCAAGAAGAAGGAGATCGAGCAGCTCACCGACCTCAAGGTCGGCGCCCGCGCGGATGCCGCCCGGACCGCGAT
>CALKTZ010000281.1 GCA_937997355.1 uncultured Planctomycetales bacterium
ATGGAGAATCCGGGGATTCGACACTTCCCCGGCGTCGTTCAGATCGAGCGCGATCAGGGCGCGGCGCTTGCCCCCCGCGTCGGCCACATACAGTGTTTTGCCATCGGGGCTGATGGCCATGCCGTTCGGCTTGTAGGCGGTCGTTTCCAGGCGGGTCACCTTGCCGTCGGGATCGATCCGGAAGACCCCTTCGAAATCGAGCTCGCGTGGCTCATCGCCGACGTAGCGCGGGTCGGAGAAATAGACCCGTCCCTTGCGGTCGACGGCCAGATCGTTCGGGCTGTTGAACCGCTTCCCCTGGTAGCTGTCGGCCAGGGTGCGAACCTTGCCGTCCTTCTCGGTGATCGAGACGCGGCGCCCCCCGCCCGTATTCGCCCCTTCCGCCACGATCAGGCGTCCCTCGGGGTCGAAGATGAGGCCGTTCGCCCGGCCGCTCGGCTCGCGAAAGACCGTCGTCTTCTCGGTCTTGGGGTCGAATCGCATGATGCGCGTGCCGATGTCGGAGAAGAGGAGCGAGCCGTCGCCGGCCAGCGCGCCTCCTTCCATGAACGAGCCTTCGCCCCACAGTTTTTCTACCTTCGCGTTCGGTTCCAGGAGCTGCGTGGAATCATTGTTGGTTTCGGGGGCGGCCAGGCACGCGGCCAGGGCCAGGGTCCAAACGAACATGAACGGTCTCTCCTGATGCGTAACTAAGGGTCAAAAAGATCGAGGAGGCAGGGGAGCGGGGGGAGGAGGAACGGGCTTCAAGGATGATGGAGGCACGACGCGCATCGGCCGGCCCCCTCGCCTCGGGTTCCGGCCGATCCTGGGGCTGCCGGCATTCAAGGGGGGGTGGGTTTCGGCCATCCGTAGATCGTACTCGGCATACGGATTCAGAAGAATCCGCTGGTCGATCTCCGAACTCGCGGCGACGATGGCGCCTTCATCCAATTGCTGAGGGGCGGGCCTCAAGAAACGGTCCGGCGGGAGGTTCAAAAGCCGGTAAGGCGCTTGCGGTCCGGGAGCCGGTGCGGGGTGGAGCAAAATCGGCGGCAAGGGGGAAGGGGGGGCGCCGACGGCCGGCGGCGAGAGTGCAATCGTGCATAACGTCGGCCGTCCCAGGAGGGGCGATTTCGAGGGAACTCCCGGACCGAGGTCGAATTCATCCCACTGCCAGGCTTTGGGCTTCATCGGCGTGCTCCTTGGTCGTGATTCGTGGGCCTGATCGTTGAAAACACAATCTCCTCGTGACGGATAACGGTCGACGCTCTGGGTTTCTTAGCTTTCGGTCGGCATTTTTTGCCTCGCCGGGGCGAGGTCAGGCTTTCACTCCCTCGATGACTCGGCCGTGGACGTCGGTGAGGCGCCGCTGATTGCCATTGTGGTAGTAGGTGAGCTTGGTGTGATCGAGCCCGATCAGGTGGAGGATGGTTGCGTGGAAGTCGTGGACGTCGACGACATTCTCGACCGCCTGATAACCGAACTCGTCGGTCGCTCCGTAGCTGAATCCGCGCTTCACACCGGCCCCGGCGAGCCAGGCGGTGAACCCTTTCGGGTTGTGATCCCGGCCGTTGGTCCCTTTCTGGAAGGTGGGCATGCGGCCGAACTCGGTCGTCCAGACGACCAGGGTGTCGTCGAGCATCCCCCGCGCCTTCAGGTCCTTGAGGAGGCCGGCGGCCGGCTTGTCGAGGATCGGGCCGTGGCGGTCGTAGTCCGACTTGATCTGCTTGTGGCCGTCCCAGTTGAGCGCCCCTTCGCCCATCGCGAACGCGCCGTTGAAGAGGGTGACGAAGCGGACGCCACGCTCCAGCAATCGGCGCGCGAGCAGACAATTCCGGCCGAACCCGGCGGTGATCGGGTTGGTTTCGTCGAGCCCATAAAGCTCCTTCGTGGCCGCGCTTTCTTTCGAAAGGTCGCCGACCTCGGGCGCGCTCAACTGCATCCGGGCGGCAAGCTCGTAGGCGGCGATCCGGGCCGAGAGCTCGGTGTCGCCGGGGTTGCGTTCGAGGTGCTGGTCATTCAGGAGCTTGAGGAAATCGCGCGTTGCCCTGTCGTCGCCGGGAGAAATCTCATCGGGACGTGCCAGGTGGCGAATCGGCTTGTCGGCATTGAAGGAGGTCCCCTGATAGACGGCCGGCAGGAAGCCGTTGGCCCAGTTGGCGGGGCCTTGCTGGGGGTCGCCGCGAGGGTCGGGGATGGCCACGTAGGCGGGCAGATCCTGGTTCTCGGTGCCGAGGGCATACGAGACCCAGGCGCCCATGCTCGGGAACCCTTCGAGCGTGAACCCGGTGCTCATGAAGATTTCGCCGGGGCCGTGCGTGCTGCTCTTGGACGTGAGCGAGTGGACGAAGCAGAGGTCGTCGACGCAGGTCGCCAGGTGGGGGATCAGCTCGGAAACATATTTGCCCGTTTCTCCCCGGGGCTTGAACTCCCAGGGGCTTTTGGTGAGGTTACCGTTCTCCCCCTGGAAGGTGACCAGCTTGTCCACTCCCGGCATCGGCTGGCCGTGGCGCTTGATCAACGCCGGCTTGTAGTCCCAGGTATCCACGTGGCTGACTGCGCCCGTGCAGAAAATGTGAAGCACGCGTTTGGCTTTCGCCGGGAAGTGCGGCGGCCGAGGAGCCAGAGGATTCACCGCCTGCGCCGAGGCCGGAGCGTTCACCTCGCCACCGATCAGGCCCTGGTCGGCGAGCATTGCGCTTAACGCGATCCCTCCCAGGCCGCTCCCCATGTGGGCGAGGAATTGCCGGCGGTCGAGCAAGTGCCGTCCGAGCATCGGGATGCGCGAATTCATCGATGCGAAGCCTCCACGAAATCGGCCGGGTCATCCAGCCTCTGCCGAGCCTAGAGCGGTACGCGGTTGGATGGCACACAGCCGCCTTCTGTTCGGCGCGGGTCTCCCGACCCCGCCGAAATGCCCGACCGAAGGTCTCCCGAGCAGCGGCCTGGGCACGGCCCCGCGAAAAATGGGACAGGCACGCACGGGTACCGGCGAGCCAGTCCCGTTTTCGCTTCGGCCCCGGACAAGTGAACGCCGTGCGCAATCGAACCGCGAACCGATCTATTGTAACCGACTTTCGCGCGGGAAGGGCTCACCAAATCACTCGATGGAATTCCTCTCTCAAGCGAAGGCCCCGTTCGGGATGGAGCATCGCGACATGGGCGATCCGCCCCGCCAGATGCGCCCGGAAATCTTCCACCCCCTGCCGGTTCTGGCTCTCGGGTCCGTGCCGGACGCAATTGTGCAGGATGGCCTTCAGCTCGTCGAAACTCGCCCGGGAGATGTTGGGGCGTTGATTGACCACCACGCCGGCAACCTGCTGCCGCGCCCCCGCGCGCATCACGCGGGTCTTGTGATGATTGACCGAAAAGCCCTCGGCGAGCACGATCCCCGCGACGTGCGGCGCGAACTTCGCGACCCCCCGCGCGAACGATGGATCGCCGGAGAATACGAGGTCGTCGGCGTAACGGGTGTAGTTGGCCCCGGCGGCGCGGGCCAGGCCGGAAAGCCGGGCATCCATCCGGAATGCACAGAGGTTGGCGAGGGCCGGCGAGGTCGGCGCGCCTTGCGGCAGATGCCGCCTGCCGTAGAGCTCCCGCAAGTGCCTTGAGGCGATCGACTCCCCCGCCCCCGGCATCCGAACCTTCCGTAGCACCTCGAACGGTGCCCGGTTGGTGCAAAGGCCGGCCAAATAACGGGCAGCCTCCTCGGGATAGCCGGCCGTGAGGAAGATCGATTCCACCCGCGCCGCAAGGATCGAGGCGAAGAAGTCGCGAAGATCCAATTTGAGCACGACCGCGCGGGCAACGTGAGGCTCGGCGAACGTGAGGATCGATCGCCCCGCGCGAAAGCCGTGCGCCGCTTCGTGAGCGGGGATGCGGTCCAGGACTTCGGCGAGCAACTTCCGCTGAATCTTCTTGAGTTCCGGCTTGGGGGATTCGATCAGCCTCGGCTCGCCCGACCGCTTGCTTCGCCACTCGTAATGATAATGCCAGAGCGGCCCGGACGGGGCGCGCACCAGCAAGCCGCCGAGATCGGCGAACCAGTCGAGCCGATGGGAATCCAGGCCCAGGAACAATGTCAGATCGGCGACGGTCGTCAGCGGCGGCACCTTCCAGGTTGCGGGAGGGCCGTCGGCGGGATTCATCGCGGGCTCGGGCCAGCGATTGAACCGCAGCCGCATCTTGTTCTTTTCGCAGGCAAGCCGAAAACCATGATCGTTGAGCAGGAAGTCGGCGATCCGGGCCGAGCGGGGCCGGAGTTGCGAGGGGAATTCCGCCATCAGGCGATCGGCGAACGGCGCGAGCCAGCGATAGCGTCGCCCCAGGACGCGCACGCCCGCTTCCACGATGGCGTCGGCCGTCCAGGGGCCCGATGCGAAGGCATCGGCCAGGCCCCGGGCGATTGCACTGGCTGCGCCGGAGGCATGCACGGCGAGGGACCCTCCAACCCATCTCGTCCGGCGTGAGGAGTTCTACGCCAACGGCGTAGTTTCCCTCACGCGATGCAATGGCTCACTCGTTTCATCCCCCGGGGTAGCCCCGGAGAGATCCGCAACCATTTTCCGAAGAAAACAGCCGACGGACCCGCTTGGAGGGTCCCAGCGCCGCAGTCATGCTAGGAACTCGACTGAACCCCTGTCAAGTAGTCCATCGTCGTCTCCCTAGGTTCCTCATTCCGGCTCGTCGAGCAGGAACCGCTTGAGGAAGAGGGTTTGCACGGCCTGGAGGTAGTCCTGGTTGATCTTCTTGGCGAAGCCGTGCCCCTCGTTCTTGCCGACCACGTACCAGATCGGGACCTTGTTCTTGCGGATCGCGGCGACCACCTGCTCGGCTTCCGAGAGCGGCACGCGGGGGTCGTTCTGCCCCTGCACGACCAGGATCGGCGTCTTGATCTTGTCGACATTGGTGAGCGGGGAAATCCGCTCCAGGAACGCGCGCATGTCGGGGTCGCGCTCGTCGCCGTACTCGGCGCGTCGGAGATCGCGCCGATACCCCTGGGTGTTCTTCAGGAACGTTACGAAGTTCGAGATCCCCACGATGTCGATCCCCGCCTTGATCCGGTCGTTGTAATTCGTCTGCACGGCCAGAGACATGTAGCCGCCGTACGATCCGCCGATCACGCCGATCCGCCCGGCGTCGAGATCGGGCTGAGTCTTGATCCAGTCGAGCAGGGCGCCGATATCCTTGACCGAGTCCTCGCGCAGCTTGCCGTTGTCGAGCATCAGGGAGGTTTTGCCGTATCCGTCCGAACCTCGGACATTCGGGTAGATCACCACCAGCCCAAGC
>CALKTZ010000282.1 GCA_937997355.1 uncultured Planctomycetales bacterium
CGGCGAGCCAGTCCCGTTTTCGCTCCGGTTCATGATGTCACTCCACGCTCAACACGGACAGGAACGGAGCACTCGCCATGCCGAGAACTTCACTCAGGGGGCGCCGTGCGCACTCCCTGATCATCGCCGCCGCTCTGCTGATCCTTGGCCATGTGAACGGCCTGCAAGCCCGCGGGGATGAGCCGCCCCCGGCCTCCGAAACGGGGGCCCTGACTCCCGAACGGCCCCGCTGCGAGTACCGGGTCAATCCGCTCGGGATCGACGTCCCGAATCCTCGGCTGAGCTGGATCGTGCAATCGACCAAACGCGATCAAATCCAGTCGGCCTACCGCGTGCTGGTTGCGGGGTCGGAGAAGGCCCTCGCGGCCGATCAAGGGGATCTCTGGGACAGCGGCAAGATTCCCGGCGACGACACGACGGCCATCGTTTATGAGGGGAAGCCTCTGGAGTCGCACCGCCCTTGTTTCTGGAAGGTGAAGGTCTGGGACAAGGTCGGGAAGGAGTCCGCCTGGAGCGAAGCGGCGAAGTGGTCGATGGGGGTCTTGAAGCCCGCGGAGTGGAAAGGGGAGTGGATCGGGTTCGACAAGCTGCGGAGCAACGTGCCGAGTGCCGATGCCCCGCTCGAAGGGGCCAACTGGATCTGGCACGCGGCCGACAAGGGGCCGGATGTTCCCAAGGGGCATCGGCTGTTCGTCGCGGATTTGCCGCTCCCGGATGGGGCATCGATCGAGGAGGCGAAGCTGCTGGCGACGGCCGACGACTCCTACAAGTTCGTGATCAATGGCACGCTCGTCCTCTCCGGCAACAGCTTCCGCCAGGCGGGCGAAGCGGACGTCGCCAGGAACCTGAAGCCGGGGGCCAACTCGCTGCGCGTCGAGGTGGAAAACGGCTCGGCGAGCCCCGCCGGCCTGATCGCCAAATTGACGGTGAAGCTCAGGGATGGCAAGTCGATCGTCAAGGTCACCGACGATTCCTGGAAATCGGCCGATCCACCCGGCGCGAACTGGCACGATCGGCCGCTGGATACCGCCGCGTGGCCGGCCGCCACGGTTCTGGGCGATTACGGGATGAGCCCCTGGGGCAAGCTCGCGTTGAATTCGATCGTCCTCACGCCCCCTCCTTATCTCCGGACCAACTTCGGCGTCGAACGCCCGATCCGCCGCGCGACCCTGTACACGACGGCGCTCGGTATCCACGACGTCTACCTCAACGGCAAGCGGGTTAACGACGATTGGTTCAACCCCGGCTGGACCGACTACACCAAACGGGTCTACTACCGCACCTATGATGTGACCCGGGATGTCCGCCTGGGGAACAACGCGATCGGCGCGATTCTCGCCGATGGCTGGTATAGCGGTTATGTCGGATTCGGCAAGAAGCGAGACCATTACGGCAGCAAGCCGCGACTTCGTGCCATGCTCCGGATCGAGCTGAACGACGGCTCGGTTGCCGAGGTGGCCACCGGGCCGAACTCGAAAGCCTCGGCCGGCCCGATCCGCGAGGCCGATTTCCTCATGGGAGAGACCTACGACGCCCGCCTCGAAGCCAGGTTTTCGGGTTGGAGCACGCCGCAATTCGACGATGCGGGGTGGGAAAAGGTGGACGTGGGGGCGGAGATGTCCCCATTGATTCAGGCCCATCCCGGGCCTCCGGTGGTCCGCATCGCCTCGATCACTCCGAAGGGGATCACTCAGCCGAAGCCGGGGGTCTTCGTCTTCGACATGGGTCAGAACTTCGCGGGGGTCGTCCGGCTCCGGACGGCCGGCGAGGCCGGCCGCGAGATACGCGTCCGGTTCGCGGAGCGGCTCAACCCCGACGGCACCATCTACACCACCAATCTCCGCGAAGCCCGGGTGATCGACACTTACATCTGCGACGGCCGTGGTCCGAAGACCTGGGAGCCTCAGTTCACCTTCCACGGCTTCCAGTACGTCGAGGTGACCGGCCTTCGGTTCGCCCCCAACCTCGACACGGTTCGCGGCATCGCCCTGAGCAGCGATACGCCTTCAGCGGGCTCGTTCACCTGCTCGAACCCGCTGCTCAACAAGCTCCAGAGCAACATCGACTGGACCCAGCGGATGAACTTCATCGACATCCCCACCGATTGCCCCCAGCGCGACGAGCGCCTGGGCTGGACGGGCGATGCGCAGGTCTATGTCCGCACGGCGACACTCCGGGCCGATGTGCAAGCCTTCTTCACCAAGTGGCTCGTTGACCTGACCGACGGCCAGCGCAAGGACGGCCAATTCCCGATGGTCGCGCCGGTGAAGGTGGCCGGGGACGACGGCGGCCCGGCCTGGGCCGATGCCGGGGTCATCTGCCCCTGGACGATCTATGATGTGTACGGCGATCACCGCCTGCTCGAACGTCAGTATCCGTCGATGGTCAAGTTCGTGGAATTCTGCCGGTCGCGGAGCACGCCCGAGTTGCTCCCCCCGGCCAGGTTCCACGCCTTCGGAGACTGGCTGAGCATCAAGGCCGAGACCCCCAGGGAGATCATCTACACGGCCTACTTCGCGATCAGCGCCCAACTGACGGCCAGGGCCGCCGAGGTGCTGGGGAAGGCGGACGACGCCCGCAAGTATCGGGAGCTTTTCGAGAAGATCAGGGCCGCCTTCAACAAGGCGTATGTCTCGGAGGACGGCCGGATCAAGGGAGACACGCAAGCCTGCTACGTGCTGGCCCTGGCCGCCGACCTGCTCGATGACGAGAAGGCCAAGCTCGCCGGCGATCACCTGGTCGCGGATATTGAGAAGCGCGGCACGCATCTCTCCACCGGGTTCATCGGCACCAAGGACCTGATGCTCGCGCTGGCCAGGATCGGACGCAACGATGTGGCCTACAAGCTGGTCCTCAACGAGACGTTCCCATCCTGGGGGTTCTCGATCAAGCATGGGGCCACCAGCATCTGGGAGCGCTGGAACGGATGGACCCCCGAGGAGGGATTCTTCGATCCCTCGATGAACTCGTTCGCCCACTATTCGTTCGGCGCGGTCTACCAGTGGATGGTCGAGAACATCGGCGGGATCAAATCCGCCGCTCCCTCGTACAAGCAAATCGTCATCGAGCCGGTCCTCGGAGGGGGGCTGACCTCCGCCTCGACCCGTTATGACAGTATCCGAGGGCCGATCGCCACCTCCTGGACGCACAAGGATGGTTGGTTTACCCTGGACCTCTTCATCCCGGCCAACACCACCGCCACGGTCGTCCTGCCGGCGACCGACCCCCCGGAGATCACGGAAAGCGGCCGTAAGCTGAACGAGATCCCGGAGATGAGCGACGTGAAGGTCGAGAATGGCCATGCCACGCTGTCGGTCGGCTCGGGGAGTTACCGATTCGCCTCGAAGCT
The DNA here is from genome assembly GCA_937997355.1 of uncultured Planctomycetales bacterium. GTDB lineage: Bacteria > Planctomycetota > Planctomycetia > Isosphaerales > Isosphaeraceae > CALKTZ01. The sequence goes on from CALKTZ010000282.1 coordinate 3,350, forward strand.
CTCGGATCAGGCCCCGGCGGCGACCGTGGGCAAAACGCCCGGCCCGAAAGCGAACGTCAAGCCCAAGGCCAAGGCCGTCCCGCGCAAATCCTCCCGTCCCCAGACACCAAGGACCCCAAGACCATGAGATCGCGTTTCTCCATCCTGCTCGCCGGATCCGGCCTGCTGCTCGTCGCCGGCTTCGCCACCACCGCCACGGCGGCCGAGGGCTTCGTCACCCTGTTCAACGGCAAGGACACGGCCGGCTGGCACGGCCAGCGGACGGAAGACCCCCGCAAGTTCAACGCCCTCTCCCCGGCCGAGAAGGCGGAGCACCTGGCCAAGGATGCCGAGGACGCCAAGCTCCACTGGAAGGTCGACGACGGCGCCCTCGTCAATGACGGCCACGGCGTTTACATGACCTCCGACAAGGACTACGGCGACATCGAGCTCTACGTCTCCTGGAAGCTGATCCCCAAGGGGGACAGCGGCCTCTATTTGAAGTCGACCCCGCAGGTTCAAATCTGGGACTACACCGATACCAGCAAGGCCAACCTCGGCTCCGGCAAGGGCTCCGGCGGCCTCTGGAACAATGCCGCGGGGGCGCCCGGCAAGGATCCGCTGGTCCTGGCCGACAAGCCGATCGGCGAGTGGAACGAGTTCCGGATCTTCCAGATCGGCGAGCGGACGACCGTCTACCTGAACGGCAAGCTGGTGGTCGACAACGCCCGGCTCGAAAACTACTGGAACAAGGCCCTCCCCCTGGTCGCCAAGGGGCCGATCCAGCTCCAGACCCACGGTAACGAGGTGCGTTGGAAGGATATCAGGGTCCGCGAGATCCCGGCGGAAGAGGCCAATGCGTTCCTGGCCAAGCGGGGCGCCGAGGGCTTCCAGCCGGTCTTCAACGGCAAGGACCTCACCGGCTGGGCCGGTCCCGTCAAGAACTACGAGGTGAAGGACGGGGCGATCGTCTGCAAGCCGGGTCACGGCGGGGCGATCTACCACGACAAGGAACTGACCGATTTCGCCGCCCGCGTCGAGTTCAGGCTCCCGGCCGGCGGCAATAACGGCCTGGCGATCCGCTATCCCGGGACCGGCGATCCGGCCTACGCGGGCATGACCGAGCTCCAGATCCTGGACAACGACGCGGCCCAGTATGCCAAGCTCGACGAGCGGCAGTATCACGGCTCCGCCTACGGCATGGCCGCCGCCGCCCGCGGCTACCTGCGCCCGACCGGCGAGTGGAACTTCCAGGAAGTGACCGTGAAGGGATCGACCATCAAGGTCGAGTTGAACGGCTCGCTCATCCTCAATGTCGACATCAGCAAGGTCGACGTCGACAAGATCATGGCCAAGACCCCCCACCCCGGCAAGGACCGGACCTCGGGCTTCTTCGGCCTCGCCGGCCACAACGATCCCGTCGCCTTCCGGATGATCGCGATCAAGCCGCTGTGATCGGTCGTCGCGATAACAACCATTGTCAACGAGCGGGGGGCCTCAGCCCCCCGTTTCCGTTTCGGGCTGAACCGGTCCGCCATCGAGCGGCAGGTCGGGGATCTCGTCGCCGGTCAGCCGCACGACCCGCCCGTCCTGCCACACGCTGATCGACTCGCCGAGCCGCTTGTGCCGCCACAGGGCATACGCGATCCCCTTGCGAAATGCGCGTTCGACGGCCGATTTATCCTTCAGGATTTCCGAGATATTCTTGTTCGCGGATTTCATGATCCAAATCGATTCTGGATAGCGTCCCAGAGTTGATGGCGAAACACATTCGATACGGATTTGCCACTCCCTTGCGCGATGCATTCCGGGTAGGAAGGATGAGAGCCGTCGAAGAACCCCCAGGATGTCGTCATCGGCATGTACAGCTTGAAGAAGTTCGCGAGCCCAGATTCGTAACGTCGGCGGATGGTTTGCTCGGGAACGTCATGCCCGCCGCTACGGACACGATCGGCGACTCGGCTCACGGACAGATCGGCGCTGGGAAGCCAGAGGAAGAAGAGATGAAATTCATAACCCGATCGCTGGAGTGCGGCAATCCTGGATACGAATGACTTGCTGGCCAGCGTGGTTTCGAAGGCGAATGTCTCACCACTGTCGCCGAGTTCCTTGAGCCTTGCCAGCATGATCCGCCCCGCGGCCATCGCGGCCCGTTCCGGTTCGAAGGCCGATAGGCCCCGCGCGATGACATCGGCATTGACGAACTCGCCCACCCCGAGGAGATCCTGAATCAGCCAGGGAGCGGACGTGGATTTGCCGGCTCCATTGGGACCGGCCAAGACGATCACGCTCGGGGCCGTCGGCATCATCCACCTCGTGGGTTCGGACACGAAGAGATTGTATCAGATCCCGTGACAGCGCCGGGAGGCTTCGACGGCGAGCTTCGGCGTTCGAAACGAGCAAGACCCCCGTCGGAATGAGTGTCCGGCGGGGGTCTGTGTGGATTCGGACCGATTTGCTGGGCGGCACCCGGAAGGATGAATTCCGGGGCCGCGTCGTCGATTCGGGTCACGCGGTTCGGCCGGGGTTCGGCGAGCCGCAACCTTGACGCAACGGCGGAGAGCGCGGGCGATACCCGCGTCGGGTGTGACGAATTCGGCCGATTGCACGAACTGAGGCGTTCCCGAAGTTGGTGGGGGGCGATGCCGAGACTCGATCTCGCGGCCCGGGACCGGAGACCCCGATGCGGGACCGTTGGCGGAGATCGACCGCGTCGCGATTGCGGACGACGCGCCTGGGCCAATGTCTTGCGAACATCGGCCCGGACGACGAGGCCCGTTGCGAGGGGATTTCACGCCAAGAATCGAGGTCCGAATCGGTTTCGTCGTCGGCGATCGGAGGGGATTGCTCCTCCTCCCAATCGTCCTCGAACGAATCCGGTTCGGCATCGATCGCGTCCGCGTCGGCCTCTGCAACTGCAAGGGCATCCGGGACGCACGGTTCGTCGGCCGGGGTGGGCCGATCCGGGAGGAGATCGTCGCAGGGATCGATCTCCGGTTCCGCGTCATGCGAGTCATCTCGATCGTCAACCAGCAACTCGGGGATTGCCTCGATGCCCAGATCCTCGTTGTCGAGGGCCGTGGCATCGGGTGCGACCTCGCTGTTCTCGTCGAACTCCTCGTCCGGTGGGACGACGGGCTCTTCGTTGACAGCGAGGCCATCCGGAACGTCGTCCGCCATTTCGGCCGATGCTTCGAGCTCGGCCGG
>CALKTZ010000283.1 GCA_937997355.1 uncultured Planctomycetales bacterium
CGCTGGAGATTTCTCGGGTCGGATCCCGCCGGGAGACTTGCGGCTTCTGACTCAAATCCTCGGGCACGGCAAGTTCAAAACCGACGCCGCAATGAGGGCACTTGGGGAAGAACCGGCCCGACCGGAGATCCACGAGCTGAATCGGCTTCTGGCAGTTCGGACAGTCGATCACGATCACCCGCGCAGTCTCCTCAGGATCTCTTGCAACAACCGACTCCCGGCGATTCCAAGATGAGTCGGCCGGCTTACCCTCGCGTGGAAGAACCCCAGGCCCCCTCGATCACCGAATGATCGCGGGCCGACCGCATCGCGGCATCCAGGACGCGGACGACCTCGCGGGCCTCCTCGGCCGTGACGGCGAGAGGCGCCCCGTGATTCAGGTGGGCGCTGATGTTGGCGTAGTAGCTATCCCAGGAGGAACGGACCGAGGGAACTCGCGAGTCCATGACTTCTCCATCGGCCTGGGCTCGGCGAAGGAGCCCGATCGCCCGGTCCGACTCCCGGGCTCGAAGCAGGTCGCCGGAACGGAGGGCCTCTTCCTGGGGATCGAGCCCATATTTCAGGAAGCTCCCCTCCTTGCCGACGATGTACCACCTCGGCTTTTCGATTCGGCTCATTCGGCTCGTTTCGATCTGGAACATGACTTCTCGGTCGAATTCCATGAGGATGAGCCCATAACCGCCGCTATCGACCCCCGGCCAGGGGGCCGAGACGATACGGCAGGTCACGCGACGGCAAGGCCCCAAGCCCATCCGCAACGCCTGATCGACCAGGTGGGCTCCCCAATCATGCAAGATCGAACCGGCCGATTCCAGGTTTCCACGCCAGGTTCGAGGAGCGGCATAACGGCAAACCGAACTTTCAAACAGCAAGGGACGGCCGAGCAAGCCCTGCGCCAACAGGTCCTTGACGGTCGAGTAATCCCAATCCCAGCGCCGGTTCTGGAAGACCGAGAGCATCCGGCCGGAACGGTCTCGGGCCTCGATCATCCTGTCGGCATCCTCGGCCTTCAGGGCCATCACCTTGTCGACCACGCAATGCTTGCCGGAATCAAGCGTTTGAACCACCATCTCGGCATGGATGTCGTGAGGCGTCGCGATCACCACGAGTTGAATTTCCGGATCTTCCAGAACTTCGGCAAGACTGGCATAACCGCGAACATTCCAACTCGCCTCGGCGTCCTCCCGGACCTTCGGATTACGGGCGACAATCCCTCGCAGGGACAATCCGGATTGCCGGGAAATGAGCGGACAATGGAAGGAATGCGCGGCGAACCCATACCCGACAACGGCCGTGGCGATCATGGAAGCTCTCTTCGGACGGTGGAATTGGCGGGTGACTGACGAC
>CALKTZ010000284.1 GCA_937997355.1 uncultured Planctomycetales bacterium
TCGGCATCGGCAAGGGGAAGAAGTCGCCGCTCGGCCCGCAGGTCTTCACCCTGCCCGGCAAGGTCTACGCGATCTACTACCCGAAGGCCGCCGAGACCGGCGAACTGAACCTCTCGTCACATCCTGGACCGTTCACCCGACGCTGGTATAACCCGAGGACCGGCGAATACGAAGGCAAGGCCGACCAGGTTCAAGGGGGCGGCTGGATCCAGGTCGGCAAGGCTCCCGGGGATGCGGATCAGGATTGGGCCGCCGTACTCCGGGGCGTTGCGAAATCGTCGAAGGCCGATGCGACGGCGTCGCCGGGCGTGAACCACTCCTCGATCGTCTTCCCCGGCAAGAGCTGGGAAACGAGATCCGCCAGGGAACTCGGGCTCGACGAGGCCAAGCTCGACAAATTGGCCGAAGAACTCGGCAGCCGGGGCTGCGTCATCAAGGATGGCTACGTCGTGAAAACCTGGGGGTCGCAGACGCAGGTCGGCGACTGGTTCTCCTCGGCCAAGCCGGTCCTCAGCACGCTCTTGATGTTCGCGATCCGGGAGGGGAAGGTCAAAAGCCCCGACCAACCGATCGCCGATTTCGGCTGGCCGCTCAAGCCCAAGGACCAGGGGATGACCTTCCGGCACCTCGCCAGCATGACGAGCGGCTACGCCCGCCCCGAGAAGCCGGGCGAGGCATGGTCGTATAACGATTTCGCCATCCAGCTTTACCAGCAAACCCTGTTCGACAGGGTCTACAAGGACGATCCTGCCAGGGTGGCGAACGATCCGTCACGATTCGGGGCGATCGGCCTCGAAGACGGGCTCGTCTTCCGGAAGAAGAACCGCCGGATCAGCGCGTCGGTCAGGGATTTCGCGCGGATCGCCTGGTTCTGGCTCAATCAGGGGAACTGGGACGGCAAGCAGATCCTCCCGCGCGAGATGTTCGTCCAGAACCAGAAGCCCCAGGTCCCGAGCGGCCTCCCGCTGACCAAACCGGCCGAGACCGAGGACTACTTGAAGATCGGCTCCTACGGCGGCGGTTCCGATCACTTCTCGAAGTGCGGGCCGGGCATTTACGGGTTCAACTGGTGGTTCAACGGCAAGGTGCGAGACCAGGAGAATCGACTCACCTGGCCCGACGCCCCCGAGGAACTCTTCATGTCGGTGGGCGCTCGCGGCAACTGCGCGGCGATGCTGCCGAGCCAACACGCCATCCTGGTCGCGGCCGACGCCAACTGGGGGGCGCTCGACGGCGGCAAGCCTCAGTCCCGGATGAGCCGAATCCTCAAGCTGTTCGCGGAAGCGGTCAGTCCGGGTCAGCCCTGAGAGGGGAGTATCTCCCACCAGAAAAACGGAAAGCCGAAGCGGAAATGGGGACTGGCTCGAAGCGGAGCGCCGTGCCAGTCCCGTTTTCTCTCCGGCCAGCCTACCCTCAATCGCTCTCGTCGTCGCCGTTGGCCGAGGGATCGGCGCCGGGGAAGGCCGCCGAGCCCGCTCTGTTGGCGACGACCTTGGTGGTAATCTCCTGGGCCATCTCCGGGTTATCCCGCAGGAAGTCCTTGGCCTTCTCGCGTCCCTGGCCGAGCCGGATATCGCCGTAGTTGAACCAGGAGCCCGACTTCTCGACGATCTTGTCGGCCAGGGCGAGGTCGAGCAGGTCCCCTTCGAGCGAGATGCCGTGGGTGTACATCACGTCGAACTCGCAGACGCGGAACGGCGGGGCGATCTTGTTTTTGACGACCTTCACCGGGCCAATGCGGCGGACATCGATCCGGCAGGAGCTGTAGAACTTGAGCGCCCGGCCGCCGGGGGTGGTCTCGGGGCTGCCGAACATCACGCCGATCTTCTCGCGGATCTGATTGATGAAGACCAGCACGCACTTCGACCGCGAGACCCCGCCGGTCAGCTTGCGGAGGGCCTGGCTCATCAATCGGGCCTGGAGGCCGACGAAGCTATCGCCGATCTCTCCCTCGATTTCCGCCTTGGGGACGAGCGCGGCCACCGAGTCGACCACGACGATATCCACGGCGTTCGACATCACGAGCATCTCGGCGATCTGCAACGCCTCCTCGGCGCTGCTGGGCTGGCTGACGAGCAGGCCCTCCAGATCGACCCCGATCCGCTTGCACCACGAGGGATCGAGCGCGTGCTCGGCGTCGATGAACGCCGCCACCCCCCCGGCCCGCTGGGCGTTGGCCACCGCCTGGAGCGCGATCGTCGTCTTGCCGCTCGATTCCGGCCCGAACAACTCGACGATCCGGCCCCTCGGCAAACCCTTCCCGCCGAGCGCGAGGTCGAGCGAGAGCGCGCCGGACGAGATCCCCTCGACTTCGAGATGGCTCCCCTCCCCCAACTTCATGATGGCCCCGGCGCCGAACGTCTTCTCGATCTGACCCAGGGCGTTGTTGAGCGCCTTCTGTTCGGCCGAAGCCGCGGCGGGTTTGGCTTCACTGGCGGCAACCTGACGCTTGGCCACGGCAATCACTCCTCAAAGCCCATTTGAGATCCCGAACAACAAAGTGTACGCGAGAACACTATTCTAGCTTGTAAATGAGCAAGGGTCAAGCGTTCTCGCCGCTCCTCGCGCTGCGAAAAGAGGCCCGGCCCAGGCTCGTGTAAACCACCGGTCCATCCCCCCCGAAATTGGAGGCGTAAACGATCAACTCGCGGGCCTTGAACGCGCCGGCGGACCAGGCCCGGTAGGCGTCGAGAAGGGCGGGCAGCTCTTCCATCTCGCTCCGGTCGTTCTTCACGCGGCCCAGGGTCACGTGCGGGTGAAATTTGGACTCGGCCGTGCGATAGCCGAGCGAATCCAGGGCCTTTGCCACGGCCCCGTGCAGGCCGATCAGGGGGCTGGCGTCCGCGTCCTTCAGCCCGATCCAGATCACCCGAGGCCGGGCCGGGCTCGGGAAGACCCCCAGCGATTGCAAACCCACGTCGAAGACTTCCACGCCCCGGGCCGCCTCGGCGACCGACCTGCACACGAGATGCAGGTCGGTGTCGTCCACTTCCCCCAGGAAATTCAGGGTGATGTGGAAATTGGCCGGGTCGCCCCAGCGAACTCCGGGGAGCTTGGGCGCCAGCTTCTCCTGCAAGGCGGCCAGCTTGCGGGCGTTCGGCTCGGGGATCGGCAGGGCAACGAACGTGCGGGTCGACTTCGGCATCGGGCTCCGTCTCTTTTCAAACGAATCGAATCGGCCGATCAGGAGGCCAGGAAGTCGATTTCCTCGGTGGACCCGAAGTTCTCGCGATAGCGCGCGGCGAACTCGGCCTGGCTGTAGGCGTGCTGCTGGGTGCCGTGCTGCTCGATCGCGTAGACGCCGCTGAGCGACGCCAAGCGTCCGGCGACCGGCCAGGAAAGCCCCTTCGAGACGCCGAGCAAGAAGCCCGCGCGGAAGGCGTCGCCGGCGCCGGTCGGGTCGAGGACCCGGGCCGGCTTGGCCGCGGGGATCTCGAATTCCTGGCCGCCGGCCGTGACCAGCGCCCCGGCTTCACCCCTGGTCATCACGGTCACCGGCACGAGCTTGCGCAGCTCGGGCTCGCCAATCCCCATCTTCTCCGCCATCATGCCGAACTCGTAGTCGTTGCCGGCGAGGATCTTCGCCCCCTTGCAGCCGAGCTCGAGGTCGCGTTTTTCGAGCCGCGGGATCTGCATCGCGGGGTCGTAAAGATAAGGAATCCCGTTCTCGGAGCATTCCAGGACCGCCCGGTTCATCGCGCCGGGATCGTTGGGGGCGATGACGACCAGGTCTTCCTTCGTCAGCCGCAGGGCCGGATTGAGGAGCGAGACCGTGGACGCCTGCTTCATGGCGCCGGGGTAGAACGCGGTGATCTGGTTGTCGGCGAGGTCGGTGTTGATGAAGCAGGAGGCGGTGTGCTCGTTGGAAACGACCTTCACACCCGACGTATCGACCCCCTGCTCCTGCAGGCTCGCGCCGTACTCGCCGAAGTCGTCGCCGGCCGTGCCGACCAGGACCGGATTCTGCCCCAGGAGGGCGAGATTGTAGGCGATATTGGCGCCGGTGCCGCCTCGCCGACGGGTGAGCGAATCGACGAGGAACGAGACGCTCAGGACGTGCATCTTCTCGGGGACGATGTGCTCCTGAAACTTACCAGGGAACACCATGATGTAGTCGAAGGCGATCGAGCCGGTGACGAAAATCCGCATATTGATACTCTTGAGGATGGAAGGAACTCACCACATCAGACCGAGCCGGTCGCTTCGATCATCGCGATCGATTTGGCGATGCGGGCGCGGCAGGCATCGCGCCCGAGGAGGAACAGGCAATCGTAAAGGCCGGGGCCGACCCCCTGGCCGGTCGTCGCCACCCGGAGCGGATTGACGACATCCCCCATCTTCCGCCCGGAGGCTTCGGCGTAATCGTGGACGGCCTTCTCCAACGTCGGCAGGTCATAGGGCTCGACGCCCGCCAGGACCTGATCAAGCTCGCGGAGCATGGAGGCCACCCCGTCTTTCCGGAGCCGCTTCTTCACGGCGTCGGGGTCGTGGACGATGTCGTCCATGAAGAAGAAGCGGCCCATGCTCAGGATATCCGAGAAGACCTTGAGCCGGTCTCCGAGTGCCGAGATGACCCGCTCGATCCGGTCGCCCGACACCGCGCCCGGGAGGATCGCG
>CALKTZ010000285.1 GCA_937997355.1 uncultured Planctomycetales bacterium
ATGTATTCCCACTTCGCCGGCCTCGCCATGATGTCGGTCGATCCCACGCGCGCCGCACGCATCATCACGGCGGCAGTCTCGACGCTCATCGCGTGATGTTCGAGATCGAGCCAGATGCCGTCGAAGCCCATCAGGCTGGCCATCTCGAAGAGGCAGGAGTCGGTGAACGTGAGGGAGGTTACCAGAACCGGTTCACGGCGGTTCAGCTTCGCCTTGATCTTACTCGGTCGCATGGAGGATCCTTCGATCAACGGACAGGTCGCGGCGGGCAAGGGCCACGCGCGGGGCGGGGGTGTTCGAGCGTTTCCAGGCTAACGGATCGGTCGAGCCATCGCGAGAGGCCGGAACGGGAAGTTGCGGGTAGCGATACGCAATTCCTCAGTAATTCGGCAAATCCGCGTCGGTTTCCACGATGACTCCCACACTCTCACCAGCAGAAATTCGGGCAAGCTTGCGGAGCACGAGCACGACCCCCGAGGAGTCGGCCACGACCGGGGCAACCGTTTGGCCGAGCGGGTCGAAGACCGTGCCCAAACCCTGGCCGATCTGTACCCGCGAGCCAAGTGACACTTTCGGCTCGAATACCCCCTGGATGGGGGAAGGATGGCGCACCTGCATGTGGCCGGCGCCCGGGCGAGCGTCCTCGATGATCCGTTGCTCAAGCGAGATCGGCTCGATTTCTCCATCGATTACTCCGAAGTGCTTCAAAATATTGAGACATCCTCGGACGTAAGCGGATACGCCGTCGGGATCGCACCCGCCGCCGCCGTGATATTCCGCATAGATCGCGGGAACCTTCGCATCGCGCGCGATCGAGAGCGAACGTCCTTCAAGATTCGGATTAGTCCCCCAAACGACCGGCAGGCCGAAAATGCGCGCCATACTCCGCTGTTGTTCCAGGACGCTTGAATCGTGATGGAGCATATATCCGGCGAGGGGATAGACCCGGAGGGCCAGTCCGCCGGTATGCAAATCGATGTAGGCGTCTGCCTCGCGGATGACGGCGGAAAGCGCGTGGGCCGTTCGCTCCGTAATCGAACCGTCCGCCCGACCGGGACACGTTCGCGCGAGATCGAGCCCATCCTCGGCCGCGCGGGCGCCGAGGCGATACGCAGCCTCGTTCACGACCGGGATCAGCGTGATCCGTCCCTGGATTTGCCGCGGCGAGAGGAGCGAGCCAAGTCGTCGAATCGCCAGCATCGGTTCATACTCATCGCCGTGAACGCCGCCGGTGACGAGGATATGGGGATGCCCTTTTGCATTGCCAAAGTTCAAGGTATCGAGCTTCACGTCAGTGCTTCCCTTCCTGGCTCTTGGATGAATCGGATGAGTCGTAGAACCAGGCGATCGGGACGGAGCGGAACCGCGAGGAAATGCGGCCTGTTTTGCCGTCGCCCACGTAGTACGTCAACAGAGCGCGGCCCTTGTGGAACGTGACGCTCGTGTAGGCGTAGCTGCTCTGGGCATCGGTTTCCAGGTCGCGCGGGGCGGACCAGGTCTTGCCTTCGTCGCGAGAGATCGCGGCGGTTAGCGGTGTCCGCTTTTCGGTTTTCAGGTCATTGCCTCGGTGCGAGTCGTTCCAGATCAGCAGGAGGTCGCCGGTCGAGGGGATACGCCGCAGCGTTGCGGGGGATTCCGGGGCGCGAATGCCGAGCGGGCGGGCCTCGCTCCAGGTATTACCGCCATCACCCGATTCCGAAACGACGATTTCTCCGGTATTCGTGCGGATCTGCATGAGCAATCGACCGCTCTTGAGTTCCAGGACTTCGGGCTCCATGGCCCCTCGCCTAGGATAACTCACAGGACCGGCACCATGACGCCAGGTTTTCCCTTGATCGTCGGACAGGTAGCACGACGAGACGAACTTGAATTCGCGCTCGACATCCCGCGTTGTCGCAACCGGAACCACCAGCCGACCGGTGGATAGGACGGTAACTCGATCGTTGTTCAGGACGTGATAGCCGGGCTCGGTCGTCACGCGAACGGCGGGGCCGAAGGTCTGTCCCTCATCGTGCGAGACGCGCAGATAGACATGAAGGTCGGACGGCGAGTTCTTCACCAGATAGAACAGGCCGATCGGGCCGTCGAAGAGGGCGCCGGGGGCCAAGCGCCGAAGAGTGACCGACATGACGTTCTGCTTTCCGACATTCTCCTGGAGCACGCGCGGAGATGACCAGGTTCGTCCTTCATCGGCCGACTCGACTCCGATGATCCGGGCCTTGGCGAAGTCGGATCCGCTCCCCTCGAATTCGGTCGTCGTATACAGCAACCGGCCGTCGCGCAGGATGAGTATGGAACCTTCGCTGTAACGAGGATTCTTTTCGGTCGCCTTGAAGACATCTCGCGAGAAGTTTTCGAGGCGGGAAGGGGAGGGCTCGGCTCCGAGCAGGAGAAGAGCCTGGGCCGCGCGCACCCGAACGTCGAGCACCGAGTCGTTCAGCATTTGCGTGAGTGCCTTCTCCGCTTCAACGGCGCGGGCGTCGGGCGCGAATTCTGCCGCATAGACCCGGATTGCCGGATCTGAACTCGCGAGATTCTTCAAGAGGGCCTTTCGACCTTCCGGATCACCGATCGCGGCGATCGCATGTTCGAAATAGGCCCGCGTCAAGGGATCGGGGAAACACGCCGCTCCGGTTCGAAGCGCGGGCAAATCCGCCAGGTCGCCCGTGCGGGCCAGCACCCAGGCGGCAATCCTGGCGATTTCGCCATCGCGATCCTTCACCCTCGAACGAATCTGTTTCAGGGCATCGGCATTCCCCCAACGGGCAAGCGCGGCCGCGGCCATGATCTCCAGTTTGGGATTCTCGGTTGAAGCCATCGCTCGTCTCAGCGATTCCCCGTCGCCGATTTGCCAGACCTTGAAGAGGCTCTCGGAAGCATGGACGTGTCCATACGAGTCGGGACTTGCGAGAACCGACATGAGGTTTGCTGTCCGGGCGAGGTCCCCCGCGCGGACAAGCTCTCGGGCCAACCCGCACGCATGTTGGGCGTCTTTCTCGGCTGTGACCTTCGGTCCAATCGCCTCACCGACTTCCCGGCCGTAACCGGCCAGCGTGAGCGCCTCGGCGGCGTGCATCCCGGGCCAGAATTCATCGGAACGCAGCCCCTCGCGAAGAATCGCCAGGCAACGATTCCGCGTCGCTTCGTCGATCTTCAAGCTGGCCGATGGTTCTTCGCTTCGAACCAGGCCCTGAGAGAATGTTACCGTGAAGAAAGCGACCGCCGCTCGAAATGCCCGTCTGCTCATAACGACCTCTTCTCAATGCGCAAGCCAGATCCTTGGACTTCCGATCCAGGTGTGGTTCGGCTTGGATCGATCTTACGCGCGGATCGAGCCGGCTTCCACCGACCTGAGTCTTTCGTCGATGATTCGATGGGCCGGTGATGATCGGCGGCTCAGAAATCGACCTTGAGTCGCACCCCGAAGATGAGCGCGTTTTCGACCGGTAAGAGTCCCGGGTGCAATACCTGGAGATCGGGGGTGAGATGGCAGCCTGGGACAATCCGAAGATTATAAAACAGCTCGACTCCTTGTTCGTCGCGAAGGCCGGGGGCAATTTGCTTGACCTTCGAGCCGAGATCGATGTTGTAGAACCCTACTCCAAACAGGTCGCCATCGCGGCTGCGAATTGGGCTATTTCCACAAATCGCCACACTGAAGAATCCTCGAATCGGATTGGGATTGCCGTCTCCCAGGCCGGTTTGAATGGAAAGCCCGAGACCGCGATCCGGATTTTCCTCATCGACGATGAGCCGTTGCTCAACATGCCAGAGGATTGTCCATGTCCCCGTTTTTTGGGGAGATCGGGGTAAACCGTATGGCAGTTCGATGAAGGAAGTGGGGGAGAGATCCATGAATGATCCCGTGCCGTAGAGACCTCCCAGTATTTGCTTCCCTGGCAGACCGAAGAAATTGGTTGCCTGACTCAACTCGGAATACAGGAACAGGCCATTCCGACCGAAATTCTCGAAACCGCTCGTCCTTGGGGCGTTGTGCGAGTCGAGCGCGATGAATGCGAACGAGGGTCCGCGTTCCGAAGTTCGATAAAACCCGGCGCCGGGTGTCGAGTAGGGATAGCGATCGAGCGCCAGGTTGAAGTTGAACGCGGCGTTCCAGAACTTCGAGGTGAGGGGATACTTCAGGAACTTTTCTCGATCGCCGTTGAGGGCGTTCAGCTTGCCAAAAAAAATTCCGAATCGATCGGTGATCGATTGTGTGTATTTCAATCCGGTGATGGCGGTGATCTGTTCGTAAGGAACCGGGAAGAACATCGCCAGATTGGCCGGGGAATAGGACGCCGCGAAGCTGTCGATCGAAAGCCCCTGTCTCGACTCGACGAAGAGATCGAGCGTCCCACCATCCCAGAGCCCGGCCTTCTCCGTATCGAGGTGAGCGAGCATATCCAGCTTGCCGCCCCAGCGGAACGCCTGGTCGGCGCCTCCCGAGGCAACTCCTTGCTCGAAGAGGGTTGAGCTGAGATAGAAAGAAAGTCCGAGGTCTTCCCAGCCGGGACGGAATCCGAACCAATCTTCTAATAAAAAGCGGCTGGTGGTTGGTCCGTCGAACTGAACCACCACCGGCTTGAAGCCGGTGGGTTCGACAGTCGGCTACAAGCCC
>CALKTZ010000286.1 GCA_937997355.1 uncultured Planctomycetales bacterium
AGGGGCGAGCCACATGGGATTGTGGCTCGCCCCTCTTCTGTCTTTTCGTTGGATCGGTCGAGACCTGGCCGGGAGTTGGGTTTGTGAAATCCTGTGAAAGGTTTCTCAGGGCGAAAAAGCCGATTTCACAAGATTGCCGCAACTCCTGAATTGGCAGTCACTTCTGAGTACACCCGAGAGGATTCGAACCTCTAACCTTCGGTTCCGTAGACCGATGCTCTATCCAGTTGAGCTACGGGTGCGGCTGGCGAGTTGCCGTTCGTTGAGGAGAAGCAAATCCTACCGAACGTCCGCGCGAAAGACAAGCAGGCAGGCGATTTCCTCGTCGTTCCGATTCTCGGACAGTGTGCGAATCACACGATGAGAGTCCTGCCGCATTCGGCCGATTCGTAGGCCCTCCAGACGACGTCCATCGTGCGAAGCGTGTCGGCCGCGCTCGTTTCGTGGGCCTTGCCCGTGCGAAGGCCGTCGAGGAAATGCCGCTGCGTGGCGGCGTATCCATCAACATAGACCTCTTCTTCGGCCGGCAGGTTCGCGTCGATCCGTTCACAACGGCCGTCGGGAGCGATCCGCTCCAGGGAACCATCCGGGCAGAGCCGCAGGGCGGCCTCGGTCCCTTCCACGACCGTTTCATTCAATGCCCATTCGGGACGTGCCTGATCGGCCGGGGCGCACCAGGTGATGTCGATCAATCCCAGCGCCCCCGAGGCGAAACCGAGCAGGAGCGTCGCCACGTCGTCTCCCAGGTTCTCCAGCCCAAACCGGCCGATCTGGGCCGAGACGGTTTCGACCTCTCCCAGCAGGAAACGGGCCGTGTCGATCAGGTGGCAGCCCATCTCGAAGAGGATGAGACGGGGCATCGCGGTGAAATACGGCTGATCCGCGAATCCCCCCGGCCGGATCGCCCGGGTGTCTCGATGCGCGATGCGGATGCGGATCGGACGGCCGATACGCCCCGATTCCAGCTCGGCCCGCATGACCCGATACCAGGGCCGAAACCGCCAGTTCTCGTGGATCATCACGCGAACCCCGGCCGTTTCACCGGCCCGGATCATCGCCTCGAGATCGGCCCGGCAAGGAGCCGCCGGCTTCTGGCAGAGCACATGCACGCCATGGCTCGCCGCCAGCTCCACGAGCGGCCGGTGCGAGTCGGGGCGTGTGCAGATCTCGACGAAGTCCAGGGGCGTCGCGGTTTCCGCCTCGGCCCGGAACATCTCGGCGGCGTCGGTGTATCGGCGGGCCTCGGGGAACCACCCGGCCCCCCGCCCCAGCGCATCAGGGTTCAAATCGCAGAGGGCGACAAGCTCGGCATCGGCGATTCGGGACCATCCTTCGCGGTGGTACTGCGAGACGAATCCGCAACCGATCAATGCCCCCCGCAACGGCCGTTCAACCTCGCCCATGTCGGAACCTCATCGGCCTCGCCGATCGGATCGCCTCGCTCATAGCCAAACCTTGAGCCGCTTGCGCAGGGAATCGGGCAGGCGGCGATCGGTGATCCGCAAGATCTGGTCGGGGTGGAGCCTCGTGCTGAAGTGAGATGCGACGATTACCTCGTTTTCGAAGCGGTCGGCGCGGGCGATCAGGTCGTCGAGGTGGGTGTGCCCGAACTTGTGGATGATCGACGCGCGTTCATTGGGCGCGACGAAGGTCATCTCGAGGATGAGGATCTCGGCCTTGTAGATCTCCGGGAAGATATCGAGCCCCTGGGGGGCGGTGTCCCCCATGTAGGCGACCTTGGGAATCCGGATCTCGGCCGAAACCTCGACGCCCGAGAGCCGGAGATCACGAATCTCGTCTCCCGTCAGACCTTGATATTCCGGCTTGAGCTTCTTCCGGCGTTCCCAAACCAGGAAGCCGAGCGAGGGGATCGTGTGCCGGGTCGGGATCGTCCGGACGACAAGCTCCCGGGATAGCTCGATCTCCTGGTTGGGGACCAATCCCACCAGCTTCACCGGCAAGCGCCCCCGGTCGAGCCGCTGATAGCCCCGGAGGACCATCTCCACCCCCTCGACGGCCTCCTGCGGGAGATAGATCGTGGGCATCTCCATCTTCATCATCCGGCGCCTTGCCACCAGAATCGGCAAGGCCGCGATGTGATCCAGATGCGAATGCGAGACGAACCAGGTCGGGGTCGTCATGAACGACCAGGGTTGGCCGCCGAGGTCGAAGCCGAGCTTCAATTCCGGGATTCGCCAGTAGCTTTGAACCGCGGCGCGCGAGTAGCCCTCGATCGTCAAGCCCTTGTGCGCCAGCGAACGTACCGGCGCATTGTCCACCGGGTGATCCAGCGATTCCACCGACTCTTCGATTTCCGTCGTCAACAGCCTCTCCTTGTCGTTCCGCCCCACCGTCCGATGCGTCTTCCGAGTGTTCCGGCGGCGATCTCAAAATCCGACTTCCTTCAACATTTCAGTATAATCAACCCGCAATCCCCGGCGAAGCCGTGGTTTCGCCGATCCGCCGGGCGCGTTTGCTCCAAACCCAGGAGGCTCGATGAGCCGAGATATCGCGGTTTTCGGTCCGGCCTATCTCGATCGCGTGCTGCGGGTCGACGACGCGCTGATCCCCCCCGGCTTCGGCCCCCCCCTGGATCAGAGCGTGGACGGACGGCTCGGGTTCAGCGAAACCCCGGGATTGGAGATTCGCGATCCGTCGGGCTTCGAGATTCACGTCCGGTGCCCCGCCGGCTGGCCGGGTCCGGAGGGGCGGATCGAGGTCAATCGCGTCCTGCGGGCGGGCGTATCGGGCCGGCGGACGGTCCGGGGGGTTGCCTGGCAAGACGACCTCGGCGGGATGGGGGCGGGTTATGCCGCGGCCCTGGGTGGGTCGCTGGCGAGCGCGCTCGGCCCGGAGAGCGACCCGAACAGCCGGGCCATCGCGAGGCTGCTGGAGGCCGCCGGGATCGCACATCGGGCGATTGGGATCGCGGATCAACCGGCCGATTGGACCCTCCTCATCACGAGCGGAAACCACGGCGACAAGCTGCCGATCGGCTTTCGCGGCTGCCATGCGGCGATCCGGCCCGATCAGCTCGACCCTCTGATCGAAGGCATTGGGCAAACGCTCGTCGTGGCGGCCCTCCCCAATCGACTCGCGGCGCAAGTCCTGAGCGCCCCGAATGCCCGGCTGCGGTTCTTCGCCCCGGCCATGCGGAACATGCTCGACATCGAATGCCCCATCTCCTCGTTCGCGGGGAATATCGATCTCCTTTGCTGCAATCGCCAGGAATGGGAATCGATGGAGGATCGGGAGGAAGTGGCCTGGAAGGTCTCCATCCTGGTTGTCACCGACGGGCCGAACGGCGGCACGATCCGCTTCACCGCCCCCAACGGAGATCCGGGGCGCATCTCCGTCCCGGCCTTCCCGAGAGCCCGTCCCCCCCGGGATACCAATCGGGCGGGCGAGGCCTTCGCTTCGACCCTGCTCGCCACCCTCCTCGATCATCGGTGGCCGCCGGAACAGGGGGTGATCGAGGCCGACCTGATCCGGCTGGCCGCGCTCCGAGGCTCCGCCGCCGCCGGCTTGGTCCTCGATCGGGTCGATTTCGGCTTTCCGCCCCCGGCCGAGATCGATCGGGCGGTCGCGATAGGACGCATCGACTGACCGGCCCCATTCTCCTGCCCGTCCCAGGAGCCGATCGCACGGCTGGTCCGAAAATGCCGATCGGTTTACAATCTCGCGGAGACGCCAGGGGCGATTCGATCCCGAGCGAGATCGCCGGACGAGGATGAAGCCCATCCCGAGGATTGAGGCATGAACCCCAAACAATCGATCATCGTCCTCTACAGCGGCGGGTTGCTGTGTCTCCTCACTTCGGCCTGGGTTGGATTGTACGGCCGGACTCCGCCGCCCCCCCAGGATCAGCCGCAGCCGATCGTCCAGGCCAAACCGGCGGAACCCGGGGCCGACCACACCGAGGAAGTGACACCATCTTCGAGGAAGCCCCATCATCTCGGGCCGATGCCTCCAGCTTCTGATTCAACAGGAGGCGTCTCGTCGATCCAGCAGGCGATGGTTCGGGTCTTCCGCCTCCCATTCTCGAAACCGACCACTCTCGAAGAAGTGCGAGCATATCTCCAGAAAACGCTCAAACTGCCGGTCGTGCTCGACGTCGCGGCACTCGCCCGGCAGGGGCTCAAGCCCGAATCCACGGTGCAGCTCGAACTCGACGGCGTGCGGCTCAAGACGGGGCTTCAGCTCCTGCTCGATCAGGTCGGCCTGACCTTTCGCGTCGTCCCCGAGGACGAGCTCCTGGTCCTCACCGACAAGGAAGGGAGCGACGACCCCCTCACCAGGATCTGGGCCGAGATCCGGCAGCTTCATCGCGACCTGCACGACGTCCAGGACAGCGTCGACGACCTGATCGACTTCCTGGTTCCCGAGGATGCGGAACTCCGGATGCACAGGCCGACGATCATCGAGGAAATGCCCGAAGCCCGGGAACGACCGGCCCCGAAAGATGGGGAGGAAGCCGGACCGGGCTCCTCGCGGCCGTCGCCGACCGGCCCGGGCGGGCACGAACCCGGGCGACGCTCGGGGGGACGGATCAAGCCGAGCCCGCCGACTCAGCCCCCCTCCCCCGAGAACTCACCGAAGCGGATCCCCCTTTCGCATCCTCACAAACGAGCCTGACCGTATTCTGAAAGCGGGAATCGACATCATGACGGGAGCGCGACGGGGGGAGGTGACGGCCGTCATCGCCCAGGCGGATGCCGAGCAAGCTCGTTCGAGCATTCGAGCACGATCCGAACCGACCGACGACGACAGGCCGATCGAGGTCGGCCCCAGGGGAAGAGCCGGCCGGCGGTCGGCCGATCCTCCTCGGCCGACCCTGTTCCGCCGCCTGAGCGATCCTCGGTCGGCGGTCCTCATCCTCCTGGCCGCCATCCTCCTGATCGGCGGCGGGCGCAAGCTCCTGCGTGCCAGGCAGGCGCGTCGGGCCGTGGCCCGGCTCGATGATCCCAACATCCCCCCCGAGGAGATCGAGGCGATCGCCCAGCATGGGCGAGCCGGCATCTTCGAACTCTTCCAGGCGTTCGGGACCGCCGAAACCCCCGCGCAACGCGCCGCGGCCGGCCGGGCCATCGCGCGGCTCTGGGCCGACGATCAGCTCGTCGCCGAGGAAGAGCAGGCATTCACCAAGCGTTGTTTCGACGTGACCTGGCATGCCAGGAGGCGTTACCCGAGGGAGGTTCGGGCCGAAATCCCCATCTCCGTCCATTACGGGTTGCCGATCCTGGAGCCTTCCGGAAGTGGAGTTAATCCGGGGAACCTCGAATGGTCCCACCGGATCGTGGGGGCCGGGCGCGTCTCCCTGGAGCAAGAAACTCCCTGGAAGCCGGGGGCCGGCCGGGTCGACTTCGCAATCATCCCGGAGGACTTCGAATCGAACGGCCCGCATCAGATCGTGCTGGAAACCAGGACGCGCACCGTCGGGCTGACCGGCCCCTGGGAGATCGAGCTTCCCAAGATGGCGTTCCGGTTCGAGTTCGACCCCAATCTGACGGTCGGCTCGCTCCTGACCCTCCCCGATGACGAGCGAGGACGGCTCATCGACCGCGCCGTGAAGCTCGAAGCGGCCTCGGAATCGGCGGGCGAGGCAACGCCCCCCCTCCCGATCCATCGAGAATTGACGATCCGCAATCCCCCCTCCGTGGTCGTGGAAGGCCCGCTCCCGTGCGACCTGGCCCACCGGATCGAGGTTGAGATCGAAGGGCTAGCAGGGCGCTTCCCCGCCGGCCAACTCATC
>CALKTZ010000287.1 GCA_937997355.1 uncultured Planctomycetales bacterium
GTCGGAAGACGGCTACGCGGTGGTGGTGGAAATCGTTCCCGGTGCCGCCGCCGATAAGGACGGACGCCTCCAGCCCGGCGACAAGATCCTGGGAATCCAGAAAGACGGGCCGAATGGTAAGAAAGAGGAAGTCGATTTCGTCGAGAAGAAGCTGAGCGACGTGGTCCGCCACATCCGTGGGGATCGCGGAACGACCGTGGAATTGATCGTTCAGCCCGAAGGGACCAAGGAAAAGAAGATCTACAAGCTGGTCCGCGAGAAGATCGAGCTCAAGGAACAGCACGCGAAGGGGAAGACCCTCCAAACCAAGGATGCGGTCGGCAAGGATCTGAAGGTCGGCGTGATCAGCCTCCCGGCGTTCTATGGCGATACGATGGCCCTCCTGCGAGGAGACCGCGACGCCGTCAGCGCCACCTCGGATTGCCGCAAGCTGCTCGATCAATTCAAGAAAGAGAAGGTCGACTGCGTCGTCGTCGACCTCCGAGGCAACGGCGGCGGCCTGCTCGAAGAGGCGAGGACTCTTTCGGGCCTGTTCATCAATACCGGCCCGGTCGTGCAAGTCCGGCAAGCGTCCGGTATCCAATCGCTCTCCGACGAGGATGAAGGGACCGCCTGGGATGGTCCGCTCGTCGTCCTGATCGACAAGATGAGCGCGAGCGCCTCCGAAATCTTCGCGGGGGTGATCAAGGACTATAACCGAGGGTTGATCATCGGCGACGCGAGCACGTTCGGCAAGGGAACCGTGCAGAGCATCGAGCCGGTGAGCGACCGTCAGCGTGGGCCCCGCAAGAATTTGGGCGCCCTCAAGCTCACGATTCAGCAGTTCTATCGGGCCAATGGCGAAAGCACCCAGATCCTGGGCGTGACGCCCCACGTCCATATCCCTTCGGTCCACGATCACATGGATTTCGGCGAAGGGAAGATGGACAACGCCCTCAAGTTCGACAAGGTGGACGAACTCCCCCACGAGAACTATCAGCGCATTTCCGACGAATTGGCGAGCGTGATCAGCAAGAAGTCGGAGGAGCGGCGAAAGAACGATCCCAAGTTCAAGAAGCAGGATGAGCAGATCAAGAAGTTCCTGGTCCGCAAGGAACGCCACACGATCCCGCTCAATGAAAGCAAGTTCCGGGCGGAATTCTTCCCCGAGGATCAGGAAGAGAAGATCGCCGAAGAGAAGGCGAAGCTCGACAAGAAGAACAAGAAGAAGTTCCGCGAGCGAGACGTTTGGATCTCGGACTACTACAACGACGAGGTCCTCCGGATCATCGCCGATTACCTGAACCTCGGCTCCAAGATCGTTGCTCAAGCCCCGGAGAATGCTCCGAGCAACAATCGACAGGCGGTTGAGCAGTAAGGGTCGAGCTTCTTCTTCGCTTCGCGAAATCAAGCAAAAGGGCCGGAGGTCGTCCCCGCGATCTCCGGCCCTTTTGCTTTTGCATGATCGATGCGCCTCGTTCTTCGAGAGATACAGCAACTCTAATTTAAAGGCGGTGAATCGCCCATCGGTCGCGAGGAAACCAACTCCTTGCGACAGACGAATTTATATCCTGGTCGTTCCCGCAACGAAGCAATCGGTTCGGCTCTCAAGACACCCGACAATGCCCGCTGCGAAATCGAGGCGTGGTCCTGTCACTTCGACAGCTTCGCGGCCGGGGGCGTTGCCGACCCCGCCACGGGCTGAATCGACTTGAGATAGGCGATCAGGTTGGCGAGGTCTTGCGGGCTCAGCCCCTTTTCCAGCCCTTCGGGCATCAGCGAGAGTCCCGTCGACTTGATCGCCTCGATCTGATTCCGGGGGATGACATCCTTGGCCCCTTCCGCCCGCTTCAACACCAGCGCCGCCGCCGATTCCTCGGCGATGATCCCGGAAAGGACCCGGCCGTCCTCCGTGGAGACGGTGTAATTGACGTAGTTGAGCGGCACCTCGCGGTTCGGATCGAGGATATGCACCAGCAGATCCTCGGGAGACCGTCCGGTGATCGTCGCCAGGTTCGGCCCAACTTCAACCCCTCGGTTCTCCGCCAGGTGGCAGGTTGCGCAGGTTTTGAGGAAGACCTCGCGTCCCCGGTCCGCCTTCCCTTCGAGCGAGAGGGCCGGGCGGAAAGAGGCGATGGCCTTCGTGCGATCCGAGTCCGCCACGGCCTCGCTGCCGAGTATCTTGATCGCGCGCCGACGCATCTTCGCATCGCTCAGCGTTTGCAGTTGCTTGAGGCGTGCGGGGTCGACCTCGCCGGGGGTCACGACTTTCGTGTCGAGCGCGTCGAGCAACTCCGAGATCCGTTCCCGACGAGCAAAGAGCGCCTCGATCCCCTCGCGTCGAACCCCCGGACTCATCGATTTCCATTGCTCGATGATCAGATGCCCGACGGAAGAATCGGTCAGGCCGGCCAGGGTTTGCAGAGAGGCGAGTTGAATCGAAGCGGGTTGCCGAGCGTCCAGCAGGGGTGGGAGCGTGCTCAAGGCAGACTTGGTGTCGCCGAGCCCGAGCAACTGAATGGCGGGGATGCGTCGATCGACGGGTTGATCGTCGGCCGAGGCGAGCCTGGAGGCTTCCGCAAACAAAGGCTTGAGTTGCTGTGAGGCATTGCCGGCCGTGACCGCCCCGAGCGAGGCCCCCGATCGCTTGAGCCCCCGGGCCAATCCGAGGACGGCCCCGATTTTCACGTCCCGATCGGTGCCGGGTTGATCGAGACGCGCCAGGAGATCTTCAATCTCCGAAGGCTTGTGCGCGACGCCGACCAGGAGAGCGAGTTCGTCGAGCCAGTTCCGCCCGGACGGCGTGGCGAGGAATCCCGGCCGACGGGCCAGCGAAGCCAGCAGGGCAGGGGCCCGGTTCGAGATCGAGCTGAGGACGGCCGTGCGGGTCCAGATGTCCGACGCATCCTTCACGGCGATCGAGGCCAATGCCTCGATCGTACGATCGTCGGCCGACGCCTCGCCGAGCGTGAAGGCCACCTGAAAGCGGACCATCGGGTCCGAATCACCGGCGAGTTTGATCACGCGGGCCAATAGATCCGGATTCTTTGCGATCCGCGAATCGCAAAGCTTAACCGCCTGCTCGCGGACCCGGGGCTCGGGATCGTCGAGTCCGGAAACGAGGTCATCGGTGTCGAGCCCGCCGAGGACATCCAGGGTCCACAAGGCATGCAGACGTCCCTGCGGTGTCGGACGCTTGCCAACCAGTTCCTTCAATCCGGCGATCGCCGAGGGATCGCGGCGCTCGATCAGCAAACGCTGCGCGGTTTCCCGCCACCAGGCGTCGGGATCGGCCAGGTCCGCGACCAGCTCGGAGGTTGTCGCCTTGCTCAGCGAGGGGAACCTTCTCGGTCGCTTCGCGGTGTCATGAACGAGTTCATAGAGTCGACCTTCGTCCTTACCGCTCGTCAAGTCGAGGTGCTTCTTGATCGGCTCGGGGATCGAAACCGGGTGTTCGATCGTCTCGCGATACATGTCAAGGATGAGGAGCGTCCCATCCGGCGTATTGACGAAGTTCACCGGTCGGAACCAGTTGTCTGACGAGGCGATGAACTCCACTCCCTGGTCGGCGCGAGTTGCCAGGAAGGTTGATCCGTGGGGAGCCACGGTCTTGCGATGGATGAGGTTTCCGCCGACATCGCCGATGAACGCGTTCCCCCGATATTCCTCGGGGTAGGCCGACCCCCGATATATCGAGACGCCGGTCGCCGACGTGAAAAACCCGATGGCGTGCCGCTCGGTTTCTTGCAGGCGTTTGACCATCTCCGGGTCGGCGACTCGCTGACGCGTCCGGACGACGCGCCAGGGCTCGGCGGCGCTGATCCGAAAGACCGGCGCGGCGGGCCCTTCCGCCGCGATGTCCAGGATTACGGGGGGCGGGATGAGGGCGGCGTTGCGCTCGAGATAATGGGAGTCGAGGACGATCTGGCGGATGTGATTGCTGTTATTGCAGGTGAATCGGTGCCCCCAGTCGTCGAACGAATGGCCGAACTGCCCTCCGCCGGATGTCGCTTCGAACGCGGAGCCATCGGGCTTGAATCGAAAATCACGGCCCCGAACCGAGACGGGCTTCGCGTCGGGCTTCGCCGGATTGCGGATCTCGCCGCCATTGCTCGCGGCCACGCCATAGATCCAGCCATCCGTCCCCCAGAGGAGGCCGTTCACCAAGCCTTGAACGTTGCCGATCTCGAAGCCGGTGAAGATCACCTTACGAATGTCCGCCACCCCATCTCCGTCGGTGTCCTTGGCATAAATGATGTCCGGAGCGGCCGCGACGAACACCCCGCCATCATAGGGCACGATGCCGGTCGGCCAGGGAAGCTTATCGAGGAAAACCTTGCTCGACGCGAACCGGCCATCCCGGCCGCGATCGCCGAGCAGTCGGACGAGGCCGCCGGGACGCCCTTCGAGATATGGGTAGTCGCGCATCTCGGCGACATAAAGTCGACCATCCGCATCATAACAGGCGCTCACCGGGTCGCAGACCAGCGGCTCGTTGGCGACCGTTTCCAGGTGGAAGCCCGCATGAAGCCGGAATCGCTTCAACGCTTCTTCGGGACTCGACCCCTTGATCCTCGGCAATTCCTTGGCCAGGTCGTCCTGGCCGCGCAGGGTTAGGGGCGAAGTTGCCAATGCGACCGCGAAGACCAGCAGTGTGAGCCGCATTCCACGCCTGTGATTCGTTTCATTCATGACTGGTTCATTCTCGTATCTTCGTTCAGCAACCCGGTGCTCATGTCACAGCCGTTCAGAGATTTTCCGTCAATCGCTTCCGCAGTTCCTGGATTTCCTTGCGGAGCCGCTCATTTTCGCTCTCGACAAGCTTCCTCGCCGCCTCTTCCTTGCGCCTCGCTTCTTCTTCCCGATGTCTTGCCTCTTCTTCCCGATGCCTCGCTTCTTCTTCCCGCCGCCTCGCCTCCTCCTCCGCGAGTTGGGCCTCCTTTGCCTCCCAATACATCGCGTCAACTTCGCGGGCATTGGGAATCCATCGGCCGCTGAGCGGGTCGTGGAGCCGGAGGTTCAGCTCGTCGCGCTCGAAATGGAGCCCGAGGACCTCGCTCGGCAATCGGCCCGCTTCCGGGAGGATGGGAGCATATTTTCCGTCGACCAGCCGGAATCCTTGCAGGGACGGTTTCAGGTATTCCTCCTCGGGGTCGAACAGGAAGTATTCGCGGACGCGGAGGATATCCTGATAGATCTGGAATTTGGTGCGGCGATCCTCGTTTCGGGTCCCTTTCGAGGTCAGCTCGATGATGCAGTCCGGAGCCTTTCCTTCCTCCCAGACCTTGAAGGTCCGCCGATGCGGATTGGACGGAACCCCCAGGGTGACGAAGATGTCGGGGGAGACGTTCTTCCGGGGATTGCCTTCCTGGTAATAGAGGAACATGTTCGCCAGGATCGCGAGATCCTCACGATCCTGGAAGTGGCGTCGCAAGACACCCATGATCTCGAACATCAGCTCGATGTGGATGCCGGTTTCACCCAACGGTTTGCCATCCGATTCGGGATACACGACGAGAGGGGCCTGCCCCGAATCACCGGCCCCTTTTGCTTTCGACGCGGGGATCGTTGACATAGCCGAGAGACTCCATACGTCCAAGAAAGGCCCGGAACACGCCTCAAAGTTTGAGCCCGAGGAGCTTCGCGGCATTCTCACGCTCAATCTTCGCGAGGATCTCGGGGGCCAAGTCGAAACTCGCCAGCAGATCGAACTGCGGAACTTCCTGCCCCACCTTCAGGTAGTCGGTGCCGAACATGAGTCGGTCGGCGCGGCGTTCCAGAAAGCCCTTGCCGAACTTCAAATCTCGGCTCAAGGCGTTGGCCCCCGAACCGGCCGACAGATCCCCCCAGAGATTGGGATATCGATCGAAGAGCCGGTCGAGCGCCCCGTCCGGCTGGACTGGCCCCTTGGGATAGATTCCCAGCCCGTCCGGCCCCAATCCGCCGGAGATGGACGCCCAGAAACCGGGTCCGTGGCCGATGAACTGGGCGTTCGGGAGGGTCTTCAGGACCTTCTCCAGGCCGGGCAGGCCCGGGATGTCGGTCCCTCGCAGTTGATCCATGTGGAACAGGACGGGGAGCTTCAGGTCGTCGCAAACCTCGTACAGATCGATCATCTTGGGGTGGTCGATCGGCAACCCCGCCTTGTGTTCGCCGAATCCCTTGGCGCCTCGGTCGACATATTCCTTGACCATCGACTGCAAACCCTTCTTGCCCATCGTATATGAGGTTCGAGGGTCGATGCAGCAAAAAGGGACCAGACGTGTCGGATGCTTCCCAGCCGCGTCAAGGGCCTGCTCGGTGAGGTTGAGATAGCTCGACGACTCGGGCGAGACGAGCGGGAGGACGACCGCCCTGGCCACGTTGTGCTCGTCCATCCAGCGGACCAGATCGTCGGGGGAGAGCGGCGGGTCCCCCGTCCAGGTCCGGCCGACGTGGGTGTGGACGTCGATATAGGGTCCCCGCTTCGCCTCCGACGCCTCGACTCTCCCGGGCCAAATCTCGGAGCGGCCCAGCCCGACCGTCAAGGCGGTCGAGCCGAGAGCCCGTCCCAGGAAGCGGCGTCGGGTCATGGTTCGTCCGTTCGTCATGCCACGGCTCCCAACGTTGACGCCCGGAAAGCCCTCCATCAAGGAAACGGCCTCCCGGAACGTGCCCGTGATGTCATCCTTGAATCGCGTTGGTCCGCCCGAGCGCGATATCGAAATCGCTGACGGCCGGGACCAGCATCGCGAGCAAGGCAAACCCGTAAATCCCCGCGCTGAACAACAAGGCCGCCATGAAGTCGGTGTTCAGCAGGCTGATGATGCAGTAGAAGGTCCAGAACGGCGTCAGCAGGGAAACCAATGCGATGGCCCTTGAGGGATTCTTGGCCCCGAGCGACCCGAAGAGGGCCACGCTGCCGGCGCCGATGAAGATCATGAAGCTCAAGAGTTGCCGGCCGAATTCCTGGTCGCTCAAGGCGATCAGGTAGGCACAGAGGAGGATGCCGACCATCAAGAAGAAGATCGTCCCCAAACTATTGGCCACGGCAACCCGGCTATTGGTGTAGGTGATGGCCGCGTGGAGGCCGAGCATCGCCGAGAAATGACAGAGCAGGAGGAAATCGATCAGGAAGAAGAGGAGATTCTCGCCCGATAGCTTCCCGGTCCAGAAGAGATAGATCGCCGCCAGGACCGGCAACACCACCATCTCCTTGCTGTTATAGAGCGCGCCGTAAAGCTTGCCGTAGATGAACTCCTTCGGCGAGAGCTCGCTGACCAGTAAGAGGTCGAGCGCGCCGGAATCGCGTTCGCTCGTGAGCGCGGTAACGCCCTGGGCATTGATCAGGATCAAGGAAAGGATGGTCAGGCCGATGGGGATCATCCCGAGGCCCGATCCGATCGGGTTCTCATACCCTTTCCCCAGATAGAAGAAGAGCCCCATCCCCAGGGCGAACAGGAGCAGGTAGCAGCCCTTGATGATGAGCGGCTTGGTCCCGTAGGCGCGGGTCATCAGCTCTCGCCAGAGGATGGGGTTCGTCCAGGGTCGTCGGTAGGGTCTCACGGCGCCGACGATTCGGCGATGGGTGCGCCGTGGGACGTGCAACCCCGTGGTGGCCCCGGCGGCGGCGTCCGGGGTAGTCCCGACGGTTCGAGCCCGACCGACTTCGCGCGGCGACTCCGTCAATGTCCCGGAAGCCCCGGAAGACGCAGCCATCGCCCCGACGGCGACGGGGACCTCGGCTTCGTTCTCGTCGACCTCGACGAGCGTCTCGACATACTCGATTTCTCCCTCCTCGCGCTGCTCGCGGGGCTCATTTCCTCCCGGATTCCAGACCCGAAGCATGCGGGTCCCGAACGCCACGAGCGCGGCGGCGAAGGTCAGTCGGACGCCGATGTAGACCAGGCTCGACGTCCTCACTCCCCCCCCCAACGCATCCGAAGGAGGATAGAGCACCGAGATCATGGCGCGATAGGGATTGAGCACTTCCGCCAGGGGAACCCCCAGGAATTCCAGGGTAGGGAAGGCCAGGGTAAAAGCCTCGACCCCCGCCACCGAGAAGACGACCATGAGGATCGTGAGGGAGATTGACTGGAACGTCCGGTCGCGCCAGAGGGCGATCAAGAGTCCCAGAGCTCCCCCCGCCACTCCCGAGGCGGCCGTCACGGCGAACAGGTTCGCGACCTGGAGGAAGGAGATCCCTCCGAACAGCGCGCAGAGGGACAAGACCCCCACGCTAGCTCCCAGGATCATCAGGATGTTCATCAAGCCGGCGGTGAGCTTCCCGAGGACGATTTCCAGATCGCTCAGGTCGGTCATGAGCAGGAGTGTGAAGGTTCGCCGATCTTTCTCGTGGGCGATCGCGGCCGCGGTGAAGAGGGGCGCGAAGAAGAGCATGAGGGTGAGTTGAAGGATCGCGACGACGCCGTAGACGACCCCGCCGAACCGGGCGATCACCCCGACCTCATTGATGGTTCGCCAGCCGATGACGGACTGCCAGGCGGTCCAGAGGAAGATGAACAGGAAGGTCGTGAAGGATGCGCGCGACAAATAATAGCGGAACGGCCGGGGGGCGGTGAGTGCCTCCCGGGCGATGATCGGTCCTGCAAACAAGGCCAGGCCTCCAAGACGGCACGCAATCGGATGATTCGCTCCGGACGCGGCCCAGGGGATGAATTCCGATCCACGATGATGATTGTCCGGGGAACCGCTCCGATCGGAGTCGGGTGAACCATCAAGTCTACCAGACCCAAGTTCCGCCCACCAAGGGCGTCGCTCATTCCGACAGGGCCGAGTGGCCTTCAACCCGCCGAACTCGCGGCCGTTGCCGGAGGTGCGCGCGTCGGATCGGTCCGATTGACAGCCGCTGCGTCCATGCCGTTTAATGATGATTAACCCGTCCTCATGACGAATCCGATCGACGATTTTCCGCCAATCAGGGGATCAACTCCGAGGTGTTGGGCTCATCATCGGCGCGCACAGCTCGGTTCGCGGTCGTATCACTGGCAGGGATTTTATGCCTTGTCCTGACCGGATCGTCGTCCGCGCGGGCGTCGGGATGTCATGCGAATGACCGGCCGGTCCTCGGCCATTCGTTCTCCTGGGAACGCCCCGAGCATCCGGACTTCGCACCTCAACGTGCGCCGATTCGGGGCGGATGGGTCAAATCGACGATCCCTCCAACTTGTCCGGGCGAATCCCCCAGCCCGAGCGAGGCACCATTCCGCTTCTTCGCGATGACACCGATCCTCCCCGGCCTGGTCGACGATTCGGAAGCCTTCAACCCTCTCGGAATCGAACGAGAATCTCGCCACCTCCCGCCCCTCCGCGATCGCCTCGAACGCCCTCCACGATGACGGCTTGAACCTTTTGGACAGTTGGACAGCCGTCGATGGATCGGAGCCGCCGGGCCGAATACGTCCCGAGGATCGTCGGTCCGATGATCGCGTTTGCTTCTTGTCTCCGAACGTTCGAGCAGAGGGCCTCGGGTATGCTGCGCATTCGCTTCGATTGCGCGATGGCGATCCATCGCATCGGTTTGGGGTTGATCGTTGTCGTCGCGGGGATCGCGGCTCTCGGCTGTTCTTCCGACGACTCGCTCGCGGGGATGGGCCTCGAAGTGAAGCCGCCGGCGACGTGGCATCCCATCGACCCGAAGACGAGGACGGTCCCCGGCAAGGCCCTGGCGGCCTGGTCGGGTCCGCAAAACTCCACGTTGGTCGTCTACACGACATTGCCGATCCCCGGCGGGACCCCCGAATCGCTTGCTCGATCGCTGGCCAATCGCTTGACCAACCTCGCCGGGATCGAGATCAAGGTTGAGCGCGTCGACAAGGTCGACAATCGGCAGGCAGCCAGGGTGGAGCTCGTGGGGCCGGGAACCGGGGATGCGCTCGCCCCCAGCAGCATCGACAGGCCGATGCCTCCCCCAGGCAAGACCCTCATCCCGACCCGCGAGTTGATCCTGGGGCTCAACGGCCCCGACGAGACCCTGTTCCTGGCCTGGAATCTCCCGGAATCGGCCCGAGACCAGATCCTCCCCGAGATCGAGGAGACCGTCTCGAAGCTGCGCCTGCCCCCCGCCGGCAAGCCGGCGAAATCTACGTATTAATTGAGTCCGCGGGCGAATTCAGTCATTTCGACTCGCACCGCGATCGATCCTCGATGGTTTCCATTCAAAATTCATCACTCGGTCATAGGAATCATCACCCATGTCCACCCCCGTTCAATCCATGCGGGATCGGCTCGGGAGGGTGTACACGCCCGCCATCGGCCCTCGGCTCCGCCCTTTGCTCTGGATCGTCCTCATCGGCTTCGCCCTCCTCGGTGCCAATGGAGTCTATCTCGCCAGCGTGACGGCCATGACCTGGCTCCGCGGCTCGACGCAGCAGACCTTCTTCTACATGCTGATGGTGGCCTTCCACCTCTTCCTCGGGATCGCGCTCGTCGTCCCATTCATCGTCTTCGGCCTCGCCCATCTCGTCACGTCCCGCAAACGGCCGAACAAGGGGGCCATCCGATTCGGCTACATGCTGCTGGCCGCCTCGCTCGTGGTGCTCATCTCGGGGCTGGTGCTGATCCGCATCGGCGGCTTTGAAGTGCGCGATCCTCGCATCCGCAACATCGGCTACTGGCTGCACGTCGCGGTGCCGTTGCTGGCGATCCTGCTCTATTACCAGCACCGGCTGGCGGGTCCGCGAATCCGCTGGGAATGGGCGAGGCGGTTCGGCGTGGCGGTGGCGGGGTTCGGGGTGCTGATGGGGCTCCTGCACTCGCAAGACCCGCGAGCGTTCGGCGTCAAGGGTCCGAAGGAAGGGAAGAAGTATTTCTATCCCTCCGAGGCGGTCACGGCCAATGGCAAGTTCATCCCCGCCGAAACCTTGATGATGGACAAGTACTGCCTCCAGTGCCACAAGGACGCTTATGACGGCTGGTTCCATTCGGCCCACCATCTCAGCTCCTTCAACAACAAGGCGTATCTCACGAGCGTCCGCGAGACGCGTCGCGTCTCGCTGGAGCGAGACGGCACGACCCAGGCCGCCCGCTGGTGCGCCGGCTGCCACGACCCCGTGCCGTTCTTCTCCGGAGAATTCGACGACCCGAATTACGACGACATCCACAACCCGACCAGCCAGGCGGGAATCACCTGCACGGCCTGCCACGCCATCACCACGGTCAACAATACCCGGGGGAACGCCGCCTACACGATCGACGAGCCGCAGCACTATCCGTTCGCCTTCAGCGAAAATCCGGTCCTCCAGTGGATCAATTACACGCTGGTGAAGGCGAAGCCCGAGATGCACAAGAAGACCTTCCTCAAGCCGGTGATCCAGGACAGCAAATTCTGCTCAACCTGCCACAAGGTCGGGCTCCCCTTCGCCCTGAACCATTACAAGGACTTCCTGCGGGGCCAGAATCACTACGATCCGTTCCTCCTCTCCGGGGTCTCGGGGCATGGCGCCCGGAGCTTCTATTATCCGCCCGTCGCCAAGACGGGCTGCGTCGAGTGCCACATGAATCTCCAGCCCTCGGCCGATTTCGGCGCCAAGGATTTCGACGGCCAGGGGGGCCGCAAGATCCACAATCACTTCTTCATCGGCGGGAACACCGCGCTGGCCACGTTCTCCGGAGATCCCAAGCTCGCGGACGACACCATCAAGTTCCTCACCAACAACATCATGCGAGTCGACCTCTTCGCGCTCCGCGAGGGGGGGGTGATCGAGGGGAAATTCCTCGGGCCGCTCCGCCCCGAGGTACCGACACTCCAAAAAGGGAAGAAATATCTGGTGGAAACGGTCGTCCGGACCGTCGGGCTGGGCCATCTCTTCAGCCAGGGTACGGTCGATTCCAACGAGATCTGGGTTGAGCTGATCGCCAGGTCGGGAGACGCGATCATCGGCCGATCGGGGGGCATCGGCCCGGATGGGACGGTCGATCCCTATTCCCACTTCGTCAACGTCTACATGCTCGATCGAGATGGCAATCGGATCGACCGGCGCAATCCCCAGAACATCTTCGTCCCGCTCTACAACAAGCAGATCCCCCCCGGTGCCGGCCAGGTCGTCCATTTCGGCCTCGATGTCCCGTCGAACATCGCCGGCCCCATCACCCTCGAAGCCAAGCTGAACTACCGCAAGTTCGACCGGAAATACTTCGACTACATCTACGGCGAGGGGAAGGGGCCCAAACTCCCGGTCGTCGAGATGGCCAAGGACCTGGTCCGGCTCCCGGTCGAGGGGGGGCCGTCGGTAACAAATGAGCCATCGCCGATCAAGGAGGTCTGGCAACGCTGGAACGATTACGGGATCGGCCTGCTCCTCGAAGGCGGGACCAAGGGAGGCCAGAAAGGGGAACTGAAGCAGGCCGAGGAAATCTTCCGCAAGGTTGCCGAGCTGGACCGGGCCGACGGCTGGGTCAACCTGGCCCGCGTCTATCAGAAGGAGGGACGGATTCCCGACGCGCTCGACGCGCTCGAAAAAGCTTCCAGGCACAAGTCCCCCGCGGCCCCCTGGGTTATCAACTGGCTCACCGGCCAGATCAACGCGAGGAACGGCCATCTCGACGAGGCGATCGGAAATTTCGAGGCGGTCTTGAAGACGAAGATTCCGGAACGGAAGTTCGACTTCAGCCTCGACTACGAGGTCCAGAACCAACTGGCCCTCGCCCTGTACACGCGAGCCCGGATCGAGCCGATCAGGAGCGCGGAACGGGTCGCATTTCTTGAGCGGTCGATCGCCTCGTATCGAAAAACTCTGGCGACCGATTCCGAGGACTTCACCGCCCATTACGGCCTGGGGCTCGCGTTCAGCGATCCGGCGTGGTCCAGCGGCGATGCCAAGGATGCCAACCGGGGCACCCCGGCCCCTGACTCCGAGACGAGGGACGCCAACGGCGAGACCTTGCTCAGTTTGGCGGATCAAATCCGCGATCCCAAGAACCCGCTCGACGCCCGCCGTGACGCTGTGGCGACCTACGCGAAGGTCCTCGCCCGCTACCTGGCGGCGGCACCGCCGGCTTATGAGTCTCGGCTGGAGCCGCTCCACGACTCGGCCGATCGCCTCGGCACCGCCTGGGCAGCGGCCACGGACCCGTCGAGTCGGCTCGCCTTGGTGCGGCCGCTGGAACTCACACACGAGGCGCTCCACTCGCTCCTCAAGCCCGACGAAACGGCCGAGGGCCGGGCCTTTGCCCTGGCCCGCGCCAAAGATCCGGCCGCCAATAGCAATGCACAGTCCATCGTCATCCACTCGCTTCACCGCGAAGGGGCGCCGGGAATCACCCAGGCCCCCGCCTCCAAGCCGGGCGGCGAAGCCGCATACCAGGAGCGGAAAGCCGATGCCGAGGCGAATCAGAAGGGCGGAGGGTAACTCGATGAACCCGTTCTCAAGAATCAGGACGAACCCGGGCCGATCCAAGTTCCGAGGTATTGCGATGGTTTTTTTGCCTGCGACATCTTTGGGGAATTCCCCCTGCGCATCGAGACGTTCCCGGATCGGCCTCGGTTCATCCTTCCTTGCCCTGGCGATCGCCGGCTGCCATTCCGAGGCGGAGAAGCCGGTTATCGTTCCCCCCGCCGCGCC
>CALKTZ010000288.1 GCA_937997355.1 uncultured Planctomycetales bacterium
CCGGTACTCCGCGTGCCTGTCCCATTTTTCGCGGGCCGTGCGGTGAGCCCAGCAAGGGAGACCTTCGGTCGGCGGTTTCGGCCGGATCAGGCCAGCGATTCCGAATGGCTCGACGAGGCGATCTGAAGCTCGTCGCGGCGATGGCTCAGGTGTTGTTCGAGCTTGCGGAGGGCCTTGTACTTCTCGTCGCTGACGCGAGGCGAGGCAATCTTCAGTTCCTCGCTGATCTCCGGCACGGTCCAGCCGCGCATCCAGAGCTCGATGATCCGGTCCTGGCGCTCGGTGAGGACGGCTCGGCGGGCTGCTTCCAGAATCTCCCCAAGTTCGAGCCGATCGCGGTGTTTGCGGTCGTGGTCGACGATGGACGGTGAAAACGGGTCGAGGGGCTGGTACTTCTTCGCCCTTTGAACGCGCTTGCGGACCATGTCGATGGCCCGGACCAACTCCCGGCGCTCGGGGGTGTCGTCGCCGAGTACCTGGTTGAGATCGAGGTCGCCGGTGCGGGCCTTGCCCAGCAAGCGGCAGCAAACTTCCTGCGTGCAATCGTCCCAAAGCCGGGGATCGAGGCGGGCATTGCGCCAGCAGACCGTGCAATAGCGCTGAATATCTCGAACGAGGTCAGTTTCGCTCGCCTGGGCCGTGAGGGCGGCCAGGCCGATGACGAGGGCCATGGCGGCAGGCCCCACCGCGGCCGTGCCCGCCTTGCGATTTCTCGACGTGATCGCTCCCAAGGTCGCAGCCGCGAGCGGCTTACGGCTCGGGGTGTCTCCTGGCTCGTGATCCATCACCGATTGGTCCCAAGTAAAGATGGTTTCCTCGTTGTTCATCGCGTTCTTCTGATTGCGGGGGCGTGCCATTCGTCGGTCGTGCTCGACCCGGAGAAAGGTTCCCCTCGATTCATCGGACAGGCGTCCGCCTCGGGCTCGCCAGGATTTTCAGTCCGACCTGGCTGACCTCGTCGAAGTCGGCCCTTCCTCAACACGCAACTTACCATTTTACGCTTACGAATGTAACAGAGGTTCCGATCATATCATCGATTACGACCGGCACGCAATGCGCCCGCCGGGGATCGCCAAGAGGCTATATCACTGTAAGTTATTTTCTCTTCAAAGCTTAGGTCTCAAACGCGGGTTCGTCGACCTGGGAACGATCGGCGAAGGAATTCCCTGATTGGGGAGACTCGGCTGATCATAAAGCCGGAGATAGCGGTAATAGACTTCCAACGTGAGGACCGCCATGGCGGTGCAATAGATACGGCCGCCATTGACTCCATAGATGCTGGTGTCCGGGTCCCAACTCCCCGCCCGATGCCCCGAGGTGCATTGCAGCGCCACGATCGTGTCGCGGGTTCGGTCATTCCAGCGGGTCCAGTAGTCCCCTCCATGCTGATACATGGCGAGGGTCGCGTAGTACCAGTAGTAAAGGTTCGTCTTGCCGCGATCGTTAGGATTTTGGAGGAGGTGGCGAGCGGCCTCATCGCTCGTGGGGCCCGGCCCCCCTTCCCCCAGAAACTGCCGGCAAACCCAGGCCTCGGCGGTCATGGTCGGGGTCACCGGCTCGGAGACCTGGTACCGCGCCAGCCCTCGATGCTCCCCGCTCGCAACCCGCCCCAGCCATTTCAAAATCCCCGCCTGGACGCCCTCGGAATCCGGGATCGGGATCTTCGATTCCCGGGCCGATTTGATCAGCATCACCACCCAGCCCAAAATGCTGGTATCGCCGACCGGTTCGCCCGGGGCATAGCGCCAGGCCTGCCCGTCCTTCGCCCGGGCCGCCACGGCGAACTCCACGGCGCGCGTGACCGGATCGCGGAGCCGTTCATCTCCCGTGAGGGCATAGGCCTCGCAAAGCGCCAGGGCCGCCATCGCGTGGCAATACATCCCGACGGCCCGGCTCCGTCCCCGCAGGTCGCCATTCGGTTTCTGAATCCGCACCAGGTATTGCAGCCCGTTCTCGACCACGCCGGCATACCGACCATCCCTGTGGGTGTAGCCGGCCCCGAGAAACGTCAGCAGCGAAAGCCCCGTGACGGCGGTGTCGGCCTCCCAGTAGATGCACTCGCCGAAGCAGGTCTCGCCGGGGGGGCAATGCACGGTGAAATCGTCGTCCTCATCGACGGCATTTCCCTGAACGTCCCGGGCCGTTCCCCCGTCCCAACGGCCATCCTTATCCTGGTGCCGCGCCAACCAATTCAACGCCCGCTCCACCGCCTGCTCGCTGGCATCGCTGGCACCGGCACGCTTGGCCGCCGCCGATCGATTCGGATCGAGCCGAGGCCGATAGACCGGAGGGACCTCCGCGATCGGCCGATTGCCGATCGCGCCGATCAGGTCGGCCAGCCCGCCCGAGTCGCCGCCGGTCGACTCGCCCGCTCGTCCCGTCCCTCGGGACATCGAAGGAGACGGCATCGCGCGGGCGATGGGGATCGACGGCCTCTCCTCCTTGATCGAGAGTTCCGGCAATTCGTCCTTCGAGGGGCCGGAGGCGGGGCGCTGCCGCCCTCCCGCTCGGAGCGAACGATCGGGGAGCGAGGCCAGGCTTTCCCCGACCGTACCACTTTTGGCGTCTCGCCGGGGCGTCTCGCCGGGGCTCTCCAGGGGGACCGCCTCGGGGATCTCCGCCCGATCCGCCTCGCTCAAATTGAGCGCCGGGGCATCGGGATTCGAGGCCGGAACGTCCTCGGTTCGCGCCGTGGGGCGGCTTCCCTCCTCGATGGGAAACGTCGGCGTGGGGCGGTCGGTTCGGGGAGTGGGAACCGCCGTCGCGACGGGGATCGGCGCCGGAGCCTCCAGCGAAGGAGCCTGCGGAAGGTCGCTCGATTTCTCGGGAATCTCCCGATAGGTGCCCGACTTTCTGACCTCGGCTTTGGGTTCGGCCAGTTCGATCGGCTCGATCGTCCGGTCGAATGAACGACGTGTTTTCTCCGCCATGGTTGCCGGTCGATCCGATGGACCGGTTTCTGTTTCGGATTGAGGCCCGGTGACGGGCGTCACCCGAATCTCGCGGATATGCGGCCTGGATCGATCGTCCGAGTCCCGATTCCCAAGCGCATGACTGATGGCGGGGACCGTGCGCGCGTAGTAGGCCAGCCCGGCGTGGGCGACCAGGGACGCGACGAGGCATTTGCGGAGCGCCCGGCGCGAGCCCCAGCTCAGCCAGACCAGCCCGGCCAGGACCAGCGACATCAGGCCAATCACCCCCCAGGTGGCGAGGTCGGCTCGAAGCAGCAGCAAAAAGGATTCGAGATCCAGCCCCGTCATCCGATCGAGCCCCGATGTTGCAACACGGATTGATCCCGCCCGAACCCGACGCCTTCAAAACCGGAAAAAC
>CALKTZ010000289.1 GCA_937997355.1 uncultured Planctomycetales bacterium
CCGCTCAAGCTGAACCTGCTTCTCTCGCTGATTCTCGGCGATTCGCAAACCGAGCATCTCCTTGTTCCTCGCCCTTGTTACATCCGTGAGGAGTTCCTTGATCTTTTTCGGCTTCGTGTATCTCTCGAAGGTGCGTTGGCGGGATTCGGCCGCTTCCTTGAGAAAAGCGGAGCTCTTGAACGCAACTTCAGCCGTGTCTCGTCGTTCCTCGATGTCGAGCTGGCTGAGGATGTCGGATGGTTTGAGCGCATCTCCAGCGATTTTGCCTGTCATCTGTTGAATACGCTCGGCCGCTCGTCGAATCCGTGTCAGCCGTTCTTCCGACTGCTTGCGAATCATCTCGGTCCGCACCGACTCAAGCATCAAGTCAACCTCGGCCTGCTTACTGATCCCTTCGAGATATTCAGTCACAGAGATTTCGGCGAGCGCCCGCTCTTCTCTGGCGATTTCAGCCGCGCTCTCTGCTTCCAGGCATGTGATTTTCTGATCCTCAAGCTCGTCGCGAAGCGAGGATGGGTCGATCTGGAAGAGAAGGTCTCCCCGCTTAACCTCCGCGCCATCGCTGACGTTGATTCGTTCGATGCTTCCAGAAGCAGGGCTGATGATCGCTCGACTGGGAATAGACGCCAAGACTCCTCGACCCTCAATCACTCCATCGCGTTTGCCGGATTGCTCCTTGGTAGCTGTGGGCTCGATCGGAGGAACCGCCCGTGGCTTTTCCTCGGCCAAGGCCATCTGAACGGTCGGTTTCTCGGTGATACGGCCGATCCCGCTCGCGGACACACCGAGAAGAAGTCCGACCGAAGCGAGTCGAATACAGTTCGAGAGCACCATGGATCGCACGACCTCCTGAGCGAGTGTAGAAGCGGTACCGACAAGAATCGATCGAAACCTCGTGAATTGGATCGCTGCCCTGGTCGTCGCTTCCACGAGAGTTGGGGCCAGGGTGCCGTTGAGCAGGTCCGAGGGTAGGGCCATGCCCATCAGGCCGAGTTCCGGGGCCACGCCTCGGCGGAGGAGTCGGCCTCGCAGTTGCTCCCTGCCGCGATGATGCCGACTCTTGACCGTGCCGACCGGCCAGCCCAGTTGCCGGGCCGCCGACTCGTGGGTGAGCCCCTCCAGGTCGCACAGGACGATCGGCCCCCGCAACCGTTCGGGGAGGCGATGGATCTCCTCGTGGAGCACGCGGACCAGGTCGTTGCACGGATCGGCCTGCCGAGAATCGACGGGCCTTGCCGCAAGTCGATCGAGCCGACGACGGCGTGCGGCCGTTCGCAGGGCGCACGACGCCGTCCGATGCGCCACCTGATAGAGCCAGGGGCCGAGCGAGTTCCGCACCCACAGCCCCCTTCCCCGTTTGACGAGGATCAGGAAGGTGGCCTGGAACGCATCCTGAACGTCATTCGGATCGCTCAGGATTCCTCGGCAAACGCGCAACACCAGCGGCCCATGGCGCCGCACCAGGGTGGAAAACGCCTGTTCCGCAACGTCGGAGCGACCCGTCGCGAAACGTTCCAGGAGTTGCCCATCCGTCAGATCCTGGGAGATTCCGGATTCGAACAAAATCCGGAGATCGCCGAGGATTCGACCCTCCTTCCGAATGGTCATCGATGCCGTTCTCCCGCCGTGCCCCCCAATCGAACAAACACG
>CALKTZ010000290.1 GCA_937997355.1 uncultured Planctomycetales bacterium
TCCCTCACCGTCGCTCTCAATCGATGATTCGAACTCAGCCCGATCTCGACATCTTTCCCGGCTGCGGCGATCCGGACGGCCGCATTCAATCAATTTGCTTGAATTCGAGGACCGCACCTGCCGTGATCCGAATCCGCTTCTCACACCCGCTTCAATTAAGGGGACGCGATGAGGGAGGTTTATTTCGGCCCGGTGCATCGGAAGCGATCTTGATCAAATGAACCATGCCGACACAAAAGCCCAGGATCGCTCCCCCAATCGTTGCCCAGGGGCGAGATCCAAGCCAGTGATCGACACCCGCGCCGAGCAATCCCGGCAACGCGAACTCAAGGCCCACGCTCGTGATTCGAGCGGCCCAATCGAGTCCGACGGCCAAGGATGAGCGACCCTGGGGATCACGGTTCACGCACGACTCCCACGAAGCTTGACTCACCCCCGGAAAACTAATAAATTAGTCTCCGGAGTCGCTCTCGGGAACGATGAGTTGACTCAAATTCTCGGGGGAGATAGATCGTGATCAAGAGCGGTTCTCCCGCGTCTGCACCTTGTTTTACTCCGCGCGTTTCATCCCTGTCAATTACCCACTCCTCCGAGTTCGAGAAATTTTTCACAAAGTTTCCCGCCACGCAAATCTTCTCCCGTATTCTCTCCAAACCTCCCATAGCGACAGAGACACTTTTGGTTCCATTCCATTCGATCGTCACGTCTTAACACAATTGTCCGATTTCGAACGGAATCGTCATAAGCGCGATTGACAGTTCGTGATCGAGTATGGTAATTCCTACCGAGCGAAGACGGCTTTCAGATGCCCCTTTCGACAGGTCCATGAGCTCGTGCCATGGCTCATGCAGCTTGATACAGCGCGGAGATTCGCCATGTCATCAACCGGGCGAAGAGTGTCCGATCGATTCGATCCGTTAAGCGGCATCAGACCTCGATATCAGGTCTGAGGGCCGCTTTTTTTGTTGGTTTCGGGAATCCGGCGAATCCGCTTTCCAGTCGAAAGGCCCACATATCATCTGAAAGCCAATCCGTCGATGCGTTTCTATCCGGGATCCATGGAGTTTCCCGGATCGGTCCACTCAGGGATGAATCTCGCGAACCTTTTCATCCATTCCTCGAGACGACTCGAATCGTCCGGAGGGTGTCGGAGTGGTCCGTATGACAGCCCAAGCGATGAAGGACTGTAACAAGAAATTCCTCGTCCAGCTCGCCAAGGAAAACGGTGTCTCCGGCTGGCACGCGATGCGCAAGGATCAATTGATTCGTGCATTGGTATCCTTAGGATCGAAGCCGGCGGCCAAGGGCGCGGCGAAATCGAAGGGTGCGCCTCAGAAGTCCAAGCCATCCGCGGCGTCGGCCAAACCCCACTCCACGCAGGCGGCGAGCGCGTCCGCTCGCAAGGCGGAACCCGTCAGGGAACTCCCCGCCCGGCCGGCCGCGCCGATGGCCCCGCTCACCCTGGGGCATGCGTCGCAGAAGGATCGGATCATCGTCCTGGCCCGCGATCCCTACTGGCTCCACGCCTACTGGGAATTGAGCCGCATGACTTTGGCCCGCGCGCAGGCCGCCCTCGGCCAGGATTGGCACGCGGCCCGTCCGATCCTCCGGGTGATGGACGTGACCAGCGAGGACACCACCGCCTCGGCCGAGCGGCACATCCGCGACGTTCCGATTCACGGCGGCGTGGACAACTGGTATATCGACGTGATCGATCCCCCCCGGTCCTATCGCGTCGATATCGGCTACATCTCCAAGCGGGGCAAGTTCTACGTCCTGGCCCGTTCCAACGTCGTCACCACGCCGAAGGCCGGGATCGCCGACCTGATGGATGGAAACAATTCGACCGTCCAGCAGCAATTCGAGCGTATCCAGACCCCTTCCAACCCCGGACAAAACAACGTCAACTGGTCGACCGACCTCCGAGACCTGTTCGAAGAGAGGCTCCGTCGCCCGCTGAGCAGCCTCTCGCTGCGTAATCCGGCCTCCGGCCCGCTGCCGACGCTCCGTCGCGACTTCCATTTCGAGATCGACGCGGAATTGATCGTCTACGGCACCACCGAGCCAAACTCGCGCGTAACCTTGCAGGGGGAACCGGTTCAGCTCCGGCCCGACGGCACCTTCACCGTCCGTTTCAGCCTGCCCGATTCTCGGCAGATCATCCCGGCCGTCGCGTCGAGCGCGGACGGCATCGAGGAACGGACGATCGTCCTCGCAGTCGAGCGAAACACGAAGGAGCTCGAACCGATGATCCACGACAGTAGTAGTGAGCTTTGACGATGAACACTCGCCGGATTATGATGGCGGGAGCCTGGCAATAGCCCCGAAACATCCCGGCGAGACGCGGAGTCGGACCCGAAATCGATGAAACAATCCTGAGTCCATTGGCATCGGAGGGGCTCGCCTGAAATCCCGAGATTCGAGCGAGCCCTATCGATGCTGACAGCGGATTCAACGGAGTTCTTTTCGATCCGGCGGCCAAGCTCCAAATTCGAATACTCAACCAAAGCGTGAATCGCCGCCGCGCAGGGTGTCCTCGGTTCGGACTTTCCGCGCGGCTTTTTTCTTTCTCCCGCCTGCCCAGCGACCCGACAATGACCCACAACGCACATCTCCATCCCGAGGCCTTGTTGCACTCGCGACTGGAAATCAGACGAGAAGGCGACTCGACGTGAGCCGAGACATCAGCTATCTCCTCCGTCAATGGCCCTTCGAATCCGAGGAGTTCCAGGTCCGTTCCATCGTCGGCGATGGGGGAAGGGAACTGATCCAGGTCCGACTCGACCTCGGCCTCATCCAGATGGAACTGTCCGGGCGCCCCGACGGTACCTCGCCGGACGGTTTCGAATCGCTCCTGGAGAAGTTCACAGGACTCGCGGAAGAGGCGAAGGGGAAGGGAGAGGGCTTCCGGCTCAATCACGAGGACTGCGTCACGCTCATGCGCGAGGGGGTCCAGTACTACTATCGCT
Source organism: uncultured Planctomycetales bacterium (assembly GCA_937997355.1). Classification (GTDB taxonomy): domain Bacteria; phylum Planctomycetota; class Planctomycetia; order Isosphaerales; family Isosphaeraceae; genus CALKTZ01. The sequence goes on from CALKTZ010000290.1 coordinate 2,970, forward strand.
ATTATGCAGCGTTTCATCTCAAGAGATTCGACGTCGTGATCCGCGACACGGAACGGAACCTCCGGCTCTTCGACTTCGTCGTCGAACATGCCTCCCGCAAGCGAGACAAGCTGCAATTCGATCAGTATCGCCCCTACGTCACGATGATGCGCAGCCGCGCGATGGCCTTCCAGTTCCTCGAGAAGCAAGATTTTCAGGCCGCCCTGGAAAGCATCGACGAAGGTATCGCCG
>CALKTZ010000291.1 GCA_937997355.1 uncultured Planctomycetales bacterium
CGGCGGTCGACTACTCTCCATGCGATCTCACTCAATTACCAGGCGCGAATAGTTGATCGTTCTCGGCAATGTCCGCCCACGACGGCTGAGGCGATTGACGAACCCTCGGCGACCGCGGAACCATTGATTGTAACGAAACCATTACGGAAAGTTCAGGGGGAACTCACAAGTCCGAGGCATCCTCGCACGGCTCGGATTCTTGGGAGGCAGGTCATCTTGTTCCGGGGCGTCGAGGCCGAACAAGGCGGAAGATCGGTGACCTCCAACTCTCGCCGTCGCACGCGGGATTCGGCTTCGGATTGGATTCAAGGCCCGGTTGGAACCCGCTTAATCCGTCTCGGTCCGGACGTCCTAGTGCATTGTAGGGGAAGACGCCGCCTCCCGGCGAGATGGCGGCGTCTCGAAATCCGTCGTTCTCCTCGTCTCCGAAGCTCGACGAGCAGGCCGATCAGTGCCCGGCCCCCCTGGATTCCAGCCATTTTTCGCAGTCGATCGCCGCGGCGCAGCCCGATCCGGCGGCGGTAATCGCCTGCCGATAGTGGGTATCCACGACGTCTCCGCAGGCAAAAACCCCTTCGACGCTCGTCGCCGTCCCGTAGTTCGGGAGGGAGTCCAGGAGGCCGGCGGGGGCCTCGACCCCCTTCCAGGCCAGGGCGGTGCGATTGATCATGTAGCCCTCGGGCGTGAGCGCGAGTTGCCCCTTGAAAATCGCCGTGTTGGGGATGTGGCCGATGGCGAGGAACAACCCCTCGATCTTGAGATCGCTGACCGAATCGTCCCTGGTGGATCGCAGCTTGACCCCGGTCATCGCCGCGTGACCGGCCGACGGGTCGCCATAAATCTCGTCGACGACGCTGTTCCAGGCAAGGGCGATCTTCGGATTCTTCGCCAGCCGTTCCTGCATGATCTTGGAGGCGCGGAGGCTATCGCGACGGTGGATCAGGGTGACCTTGGAGGCGAACCGGGTCAGGAAGGTGGCCTCTTCGATCGCGGAGTCTCCCCCCCCGACGACCCCAATTTCCTTATTTCTGTAGAGTGCCCCATCGCACGTGGCGCAGGTGCTCACGCCGCTCCCCCGGAAGGGGCCTTCGTTCCCGAGCCAGCGGGCCGACGCGCCGGTCGCCACGATGAGGGCGTCGGCCGAGTATTCGGTGATGGTACCGCTATCGGATTCGCCGCTGGGGTCGTCGGTCGTCTTGACCCGGAACGGCCGTTGCGACAGATCCACGTCGAAGGCGGTTTCCCACTTGGTTTCGGCCCCGAACCGTTGGGCCTGTTTCCGCATCTTCTCCATGAGCTCCGGTCCCATGATCCCGTCCGGGAAGCCGGGGAAATTGTCGACCGAGGTCGTCAGGGTGAGTTGGCCGCCGGGCTCCTTCCCTTCGAAAACGATGGGGGAGAGATTGGCCCGTGCCGCGTAGAGCGCGGCGGTGAGGCCGGCCGAGCCCGAGCCGATGATAATCACGGAACGATGCGTCATGGGAATCCTCTACGCCACTCTCGCGGTCAGATCGAACCAGGCTCTCCCCGGATTCTCGCAGGGCTGGGAACGCTCAGCCTTGGCGGAGGACGGTCACGAGCCGGGAGGAGGGATTGGGACCTTATCCTACCTCATTATTGCATCGACTGGCCAGCAATCCACCGGGGGCAAATCCGCGAGGCCTTCCGGTTCCGACAAGGGGACGGTTTGTGGCCTCGGGGCCGATTCGCCGGGATCTCCGGGCGAAATCTTGAAAGAAATTTGGAACGCGGGGTTATTTCCGCACGCCCGCGGCCTGGCGGTGAACTAGATTCCTGATGTGCCTTGCAAGACGCGAGGCGAACCAACATCGAGACGCCGAATCGTTTGGTGTGTCGCAGGATAGGCTTCGATGAAATTCAGAGGAAATGTCCCATGCTGGTCCTAACTCGGAAGCTGATGGAAAAGCTCTATATCGGGGACGATGTATGCGTGACGATCGTCCGGATCGAGGGGGGGCAAGTGAGGCTGGGCATCGAGGCCCCTCGCGAGGTCCCCGTCGTCCGCGCGGAACTGGTCGCGGAGCCGGGTCCGGAGCCGGAAGTTCCTCCCGTACGGTTCAAGGGGCCGACCTCCTTCGTCCCGTCGGCCGCCGACACACGCGGCCAGATGCGAATCAGGCCATCCTTGGCTCATGAAATCGATAGCCGACACCGCGGACGGTCTCGATAAGATCGCCCCCCGCGCCGAGCTTCTTCCTCAAGCTCTTGACGTGTACGTCTATGGTGCGTTCCAGGACGATGGCGTCCTCGCCGATCGCGGCATCCATCAGCTCGTAACGGGTGAAGGCCCGGCCGCTCTGCCGAATGAGGGCTTCCAGGAGGCGAAACTCGGTCGGCGTGAGCGGGAGTTCCTGGTCGCGGAAAAGGGCCCGGTGGGAATGCCTGTCGATGACCACTCCCTGGCTCTCGATCAACACCCCGGATGCGGGCTCTTCCTGGAGCTGGGCCCGCCGCAGCTCTTTCTTGATCCGCTGAATAAGGATCTTCGTGCTGTAGGGCTTGATGACGTAGTCGTCGGCCCCGGTGGCGAAGCCGACGAGCTCGTCCGACTCCTCCCCCTTGGCCGTCACCATGATGATCGGGATCTCCC
>CALKTZ010000292.1 GCA_937997355.1 uncultured Planctomycetales bacterium
ATCGGCAATGGGCGTGGAGATCGGATCATCCCTCTCAAAATTGTCCTTCGGCTTCGACAATCTAGGAAATCTGTGATGCACCGACCAGACACCGGCGACGGTTTCAAAGAAAATCAATTGGTAAACGTTCGCTCGATCAGATTGGAATCAAACGAGATCGATCCGAATTCTTTAATTGCTTGTCAATGAACCCCGATATGATTAGGATACACAGGGTGGGGATCATATCGATTCGCTATGGACCGAGTTGTTATCGGTTTTGACACTGAATCCTGGTCTTTTGACTCTATGCGTCCAACCGCGGGCATCCTGAAAGTTCTCACCGTCCTCCTCATGCTCCGCATGATCGCCGCGCCGGTTGCCGTACGTCCAGCCCTGGCCACCACCAACGCCCATCTGAACGTCATCGTCAGGGTTTGCGCATGGCCGGCGGAACGCGCCGGTCGTTCGTCCAGTACGATCGTTTTGCGCTTTTGCCGCGGTTATCCGGCTCGTTACCATGGATGTGGTGGGCGATCGCGCGCTCGTCACGGCATGGCCGATTCTCCTCATCAAGAACGAATCGGCATCCTCGATCTCGCAAGACGGCGATTGCGTTCGACCGTTCACATCCCGGATTCGCCTCGCTGTTGAGCGATTCAGCGCTTGCACGTGCTGGGCAGGAACCCTGTACGCCGGCAAGTCCTGCCTATCTTTTCGAGCCAACCGATCTATTCACAGTCTCGCGGCTGATCCACGCTTGTCGGATGGAGGCGGTCCCTTGAATGGCCTGATACGCGCATCGCTCCGCAACCCCTACGCGGTTACTGTCTTTTGCATGACGCTGGTGCTCCTCGGCGGGGTCTCGATTTATTCGATCCCGATCGACATCCTGCCGGTGTTCAAGAGCCCGGCCGTTCAGGTGTTGACGTTCTACTCGGGGATGCCGGCGGCGAGTATCGAGAAGGATATTACGAATCGGATGGAACGGTGGGTGGGGCAGGCGAGCGGCACATCCCGGCAGGAATCACGCTCGATCGTCGGAGCCAGCATCGTCCGCGACTACTTCCGAAGCGGCGTCGATCCCAACGGTGCCCTGACGCAGGTCAATTCGCTCTCGACGGCGGCGATCCCCAATCTGCCTCCGGGGACGCTCCCCCCCGTCGTCTTGCCGTTCGACCCGACGAGCACCACCCCCGTAGCGATCATCGCGGTCGACAGCCCCGACGGCTCGCAGAATGAATCGATCCTGTACGACGTCGGACGTTACGAAGTGCGCAACATGGTGATGAGCATCAATGGCGCGGTCGCCCCGGTGGTTTACGGGGGGAAGATCCGCGCGGTGATGGCCTACCTGGACCGCCAGAAGCTGGAAGCCCGAGGGCTCTCGCCGCTCGACGTCATGAACGCGATGGATCGATACAACGTCTTCCTGCCGACCGGCGACGCCAAGATCGGCGATATGGATTACGCCCTCGACTCCAACTCGATGTTCGATTTTCCGAACCAGATGGGGGATATCCCGCTCCACTCCAAGATCGGCAATGTCTCCTACCTGAGAGACGTGGCGACCCCCAAGGACACTTCCTTCATCCAGACCAACGTGGTGCGGATCAACGGGCGGCGGGAGGTCTACATTCCTGTTTTCCGGCAGCTCGGGTCGAGCACCCTGGCGGTCGTGAACAGCGTGAAGAACCATCTCGAAGAGTTCACGGGGCGGCTCACGCGCGGGGGGATTGAGCTGAAGCTGGTGATGGACCAGTCGATCTTCGTCCGCCAGGCGATCTCCAGTCTGGTTCAGGAAGGGGTGCTCGGGGCGATCCTCTGCTCGCTCACGATTCTCCTCTTCCTCGGACAGTGGCGGCTGACGGCGATCGCCGTGATGACGCTCCCGATCTCGGTCCTCTCCGCGTGCATCTTCCTCTATGCGGCCGGGCAGACGATTAACTCCATGACCCTCGCCGGCTTGACCCTGGCCATCGGGCCGATGATCGATAGCGCGATCATCTGCCTCGAGAACACGCATCGACATCTCGGCCTAGGGGCGAAACCCCGCGAGGCCGCGTATCTGGGGGCCAGCGAAGTGGCGCTCCCGGAGTTGGTCTCCACGCTCTGTACCTTCCTGGTGCTGGCGCCGCTCGCCCTGATGCCGGGCATGGGCGAATTCCTCTTCATGCCCCTCGCCATGGCGGTCGCGTTCGCCATGTGCTCGTCCTATATCCTCTCGCGAACATTGGTCCCGGCCTGCAGCGCGGCCTGGCTGAGCGCGCACGACCACGGCCCGTCGCACGACCACGGCAAACGCCCCGGCATGGTTTCGCGGGCCTTCGCCTGGTGGGAGAAGAAAGTCGACGGCTTCTTCGAGGGTTACTCGCGAATCCTGGCCGTCGTCCTTCGGCATCGATTGTTGACGATCACCGTCGGGTTCGGTTCCCTCGCATTCGTGCTCATGACCCTGTGGCCGATCATGCGCCGGGAGTTCTATCCCGATGTCGACGCCGGGGCCTTCGAGATGTACGTCCGGGCGCCGAGCGGGACTCGTATCGAGAAGACCGAGGAGAAGATCGCCGAGATTGAGGAGTTCATCAAGGAGAAGATCCCTCATCACGACCTCGTCCTGTTCATCTCGGAACTCGGGGTCAATTCCGATTGGTCGGCCGCCTACACACCCAACGCCGGGCCGATGGACGCGGTGATCAAGGTTCAGCTCGCGGAACACCGGAGCCGCTCCGCTCAGGAATATGTGCACTTGCTCCGGACCGGACTTGCGGAGGATACCCGCTTTCGCGACCTGGACTTCGCCTTCGACGCCGGGGGACTGATCCGGAGCGCGATGAACGAGGGCAAATCCACCCCCATCAACATCCGGGTCACCGGCAAGCAGCAGAAGGTTGCCCGGGCCATCGCCGAGCAGATCCGGTCTCGCTGCATGCGCATCGACGGAATCGTCGATGCGCGGATCATTCAGCGACTGGATTATCCCGAGTATGTCATCGACGTGGACCGGGCCAAGGCGGCCGATCTCGGGCTCTCCCAGGAAGAGGTGATGAAGAACGTCGTCGCGGTCTTCAATTCCAGCATCCAGTTCAATAAGCGGAACTTCTGGATCGACCCGATCGGCGGCAATCAATACTTCGTCGGCGTCCAGTATCCCGAGCAGGATATCAAGTCGATCGAGACGCTCCTGCACATCCCGATCACGGGCGCCGACCAGAAGACCGCGATCCCCCTGGGGAATCTCATCACGCTGCGACGCACCACGGTCCCAACGGAAGTGACGCACCAGAACATCCAGCCCACGATGGATCTCTCGATGGGCGTGTATGGGCGAGACTTGGGGCATGTCTCGGATGAGGTCTATGAAGTGATCGATCAGATGGGCTCGCAATTGCCGGATGGGAGCTGGATTCCCTACGATCCGGCAAGCTCCGATTCCTCGACCCCGCTGAAGGGATCGAAGATCGTTCTGAGCGGCGAATATTCGAAGATGCAGGACACCTTCCGCGATCTCGGCATCGGCCTGATCGGCGCGTCGATCCTGATCTACTTCCTGATGGTCGGGCTCGACAAGTCGTGGGTGGTGCCGCTGACCGTGATGTCGATCGTTCCGCTCTGCCTGGTGGGAATCCTGCCCGCGCTCTATTTCTCGGGGACGGCCATCAACGTCCAGTCGCTGCTCGGCTTCATTTTTGTGGTCGGAATCAAGGTCGCGAATACGGTCCTCATGACCGACTTCGCGCAGGAACTTCGCCACGCAGAGGGGCTGACCCCGACGCAGGCGATTTTCAAGTCGGCCTCGATCCGCGTGCGTCCGGTCACCATGACGGCGGTGGCGGCCTTCTTCGCCCTGATCCCGGGCGCCCTGGCGCTGGAGC
>CALKTZ010000293.1 GCA_937997355.1 uncultured Planctomycetales bacterium
ATTAGCCACAATCGTCGAGGCCCACGAATTTCCGAAAAGTGGGAAATCCCCTGAACTTGGGAGATTCGCGCGGGCGGTTCTTACCGAAATCGCGTCAGCCGGCCCCGAGATTGGAATTCATGACTTTCCTCCAAAATGATAAAACCCCCGCTGATTCTTCGCGGGATGCGGACCGGCGGGGCAAATTCCCCAAGAATCTTCAATTTGCGTAGATCTACCAGCCTATAATTTCAATAAAAGGATCGTCGTTTTTTTTTGCGGAAGTTCAAAAAGTCCTGAACGCGCGAGGTTGGATAACGACAACCCCCTGCAGTCAGCAACTATTTTGCAAGATTGTCTCGATCGATCCGCGGGAATCGTGCTATCAATTTCGGAGAGGTTTGATTTATCATAAGGCCGAAGGATCATGGCAGAAGAGCTTGATGAGAAAACTGCCAATGGTTTAGGCCGGAGACGTACCTCCATGGCCATACGGCTCGTGCCTCTCGATGAAGGTTCAGAAATCATTCTGGACCGTGCCATGGTCGTCGTCGGCAGACACCCGTCTTGCGATGCGCGGCTCGATTCGCTCCGAGTTTCCCGCCATCATTGCTGCATGATCCAGGAGGATGGGGACGTTTTCGTTCGAGACCTCGGGAGTACCAACGGGGTTCGCATCAATAGCCAGCGGGTGGAGAGCGGCCGCGTCCGACCGGGGGACGAATTATCGATCGCCCACATCCGCTACCGGCTCGACGACGGGCTGATGCACGAGCCCACCCTGGCCGAGTCTCAGGCGAGGGATCGGCAATCTTCGAGGAACGCGATTCCCGCGCGAGCGCGTGAGCCCCTCACCCCGGTCGTGGAACGAACCCCGCCGCCGGGCTTCTCCTCGACCGACGAGGATGTGCTGACGGCCGCGGTTCGCCGGCTCTTGCCGAGAGACCTCGCCGAGAAGTGCAAAATCCAGGTCATCGTCGAGATGGCCTCCGAGCCCGAGCCTGAACCCGAACCCGAACCCGAACCCGAACCCGACGCGGATGAAAGTAGCGGCAACGGCGCGGTCGCCCTGGCCGCGGGTCTTGGCGCGGAGAATGTTTCCGAATGTCATTCCGACTCGTGCCTGTCATGAAGGGTAAGATCCCGATCATCCCGCTGACCCGTCCCGCCTTGCTGATCGGGCGGCATTCGGAATGCGACGTCCAGTTGACGGCCTTGCCGGTTTCGCGGTTCCATTGCTGCGTCGCCCTCGCTTATGACCGGATCTTGATCCGCAACCTCGGCAGCCGCAACGGCCTGCGCGTGAATGGCCGGGTGGTCGAGGAGGCCAGGCTGTTCTCCGGAGACGAGGTGGCCATCGGGCCGGTCATCTACCGGCTCATCCCGGAACCCGAAACGGCGGACCAGGCGGGCGCGGCGCTCCGCCGCACGCCCCCCACCCCGGCGACCCTCCCCGCGGGCTCGCCTTCGCCCCAGGCGGCGCTCCCTCCCCCCCCATCCTCGGCAGACGGCCAGCTCGATGATCTGGATCTGATCCTCCTGGACGATTGAAGCCCTTCATCCCGGGATGACGGATGATGAGAAAAAGTCCCCGGAATTCCCCCTCGCCAATCCGCTGAGAACGGACAGGCCAGAAAACCCCACTCTTCGGGTTGTCATTTCCATGCCGGTTGTTGGGCCGCGTATGATAAATTGAACGTGATTGCAACCGCCGTCTTGCGAGGCTCGGCCCGTCGTTTGAACGTCGACCCATCCGCCAAGAGGCGCTGTTCTTCCTCCAATTGAATTGAAAACCTGTTGGTCTCCAAGGGAGGATCAAAATGCTCCGCAAACTCTTCGTCGGATTGAGTGTCCTTGCGGCGGTCGGCATCGGCTCGACCGAAGCGAAAGCGCAGTGGGGCTACGGCTCCTACGGCATGGGCTATGGGGGGGCTGGGGGGGCACGGTGGGCGGCAATATCGCCCAGGGGCTCGGCGCGCTCTACGCCGGCGCGGGGATCTACAATCAGGAGACCGCGGTCGCCAACTCCATCAACATGGATACGGCCATGCGGTACAACGAGTACCTGTATGAGTCCCAGCTCGAATCGACCCGGCGTTACCATCAGGTCCGGAATGCGCAATTCGCCAAGGACAACGCCGCGTACGATGCCCACATCAAGCATCTCCAAGATGATCCCAGCGACGCCGAAATCCGCAACGGCGACGCCCTGAATACCGCGCTCGATCAACTCGGCGACCCCCGGATTCATAGCTCGGCGCTCCGGCTGGCGACCGACCCGGTCGACGCCCAGCTCATCCGGGACATCCCCTTCCGCAACGCCTCCGAGGCCATCACCATCACCCTGAGCCAGTTCAAGGACGTCGAGAAATGGCCCGCCTCGCTCCGTCGCGAGCGGTTCGCCGACGATCACCGCGAATTCGTGCAGCTCATCGAGCAGGCCCGCAAGCAGGACGAAACGGGAGACGTCTCCCCGGAAACCCTCGACAAGATCCGAGGCGTGATCAGCCGGGTGAGGGGAAAGCTCCAGGCCCAGCCGCTCGGCGACCGCGAACAGAAGGAGGCGCTCAACTTCCTGAAAGGGCTGACCGCCCTGACGCGACTGGTCGAAATGCCCGACGTCAAGGCCGTCCTCGATGAGCTTCGGAATATGAAGTCCACCTCGATCGGCAACCTGATGGCCTTCATGCACACCTTCAACCTGCGGTTCGGGGAACCGCAAACGCCGAAGCAGCGGCTGATCTACGAGAAGCTCTATCCCCTCATGGACAACGCCCGAGACCGCATCCTCGGCGAGTTGAAGCCGGCCCCCAGCAGCAAGAGGGGCGAAGGCGGGCCGCAGGTCCACGATTTCTTCTCGGGCGTGGATGAGAAGCACCTCGATCGGAAGAGGGGGACCACCCCGACTCCCCCCGCCCCGAACGCCCCGGCCAACCCCGCGCCGAACGACAATCAGTGAGGCATGATTCGAGTCTGCTGATCGCGAAATGAAGCCGGAAGGAAAAGGGGACGGGCGCGGCGATACGATCCGCCGCAAGCCCGTCCCCTTCATCTTGCGCCGCGGCCCCGTTCGGCCCGCCGGGGATTTTTCCGACACGCCCCTCATCGTGAACTAGGCTTGATTCCGTGGGAATCGGGATCAGATCGCCCGGGGAAATCGGAAGAGATCGAGATGATGAGATATTTCGCGGCGGCGATGGCGGCGATGGCCCTGACCGGTGCCTCCCCGTCGAGCCCGTCCCCCGAGGAATCGCTCCAGTCGGCGCCGCCGGGCGAGCCGATCGTCGTCGGCGTGGGATTCCACGTCATCGATTTCGGCCGGATCACCGCCAGGGAGGAGAGCTTCGACCTCACCGCCTTCCTCGAACTCCGCTGGAGCGACCCCAGGCTCGCGGCCCCCGGCAAGGCCCCGGCGATCCGTCGCGTCCACCCCGACCGCATCTGGACCCCGAGGATCTGCTACGACAACGCCGTCGAGCCCCCCAAGAACCACGGAGACATCTCCTGCGAGGTCGACGAGCACGGCACCGTGACGTACAAGTCGATCTTCAGCGGCAAGTTCACGACGCCGATGGACCTCCGGAGGTTCCCGTTCGACTCGCAGACGGTGATGGTCCGGATCGCTCTCTTCGACCACGAGTCCCGCGTCCGATTCGAGGCGATCCCCTCGCTCATGCGGATGCACGACGATGCCGCCGTCTCCGACTGGTCCATCGGGGAGCCGACGTATCGGGTCGAATCCCACCGCTATTCCTCGGGAGAGGCCGGCTACTCGGCCCTCGTATACGAGATCGGCGTGGAACGCCGGTCGGCCTTCTATCTCTGGCGGGTGATGCTCCCCCTGGCCCTCCTGGCCGCAATCCCCTGGGTCATCTTCTGGTTCGACCCGGCCAACCTCCAGCCGCAGATCAGCACCTGCATGGCCACCTTCATCTCGCTCGTCACGTTCAACTTCGGGATGGACTTCGGCCAGCCCAAGTCCCCCTACCTCACATTGCTCGACAAGCACGCGCTGATCGGCTTCCTGTTCGTCGCATTGGCCGTCGTGGTCGTCGCGCGGGTCCACGTCGCGATCATGACGGGCCGGGCCGAGCACGCATCGAGGATCCAGCGGGTCGCCCGATGGGCCTTCCCGCTCTCCTATGCGGCGATCTTCCTCGCGAATCTGTGGATCTCCTGAGGCGGAACGAAAGAGCCGGGCCGTGCTCCGCGCAAGCATCCTCAGAGCCCGAGGATTCCGGGCAGGTCGGCGACCGAGCCGATCAGGTGCGTGTGCGGGTGCGGCTCCAGTTGCTCGCGGGTGTGGGTCCCCTCGGTAACCCCGACGATCATCCCGCACTGTGCCGAGGCCCCTTCGCCCAGATCGGCCGGGGTATCCCCCACCTTGGCGACCCTGGACGAGTCGTCGACGCCGAGCCTGGCCATCAGGGCGCGGATCATATCGGGATGAGGGCGGCCCCGGGGCACCTCGTCGCTCGTGATCGTCGCGCTCACGAGCGGGCTGTCTCGCCAACCCAGCCGTCCGAGGATCACGTCGGTGATCTCCCGGTTGAAGCCGGTATTGAGCGCCACCCGAATCCCGGCGTCGCGCAGCGCCTGGAACGTGCGGCTCGCCCCTTCGATCTCATAGACCGACGGATCTTCCCGGTAGAATCGCACCGTCCGGGCCACGAAGGCGTCGTGAATTGCGTTGACCCGCCCTTCCAGCTTGTCGGGGCTCGTCGAATCCTCGATCAAGATCCGGATGGCGTCGGGCTTGAAGATCCCCATCACGGCGTTGACCTGCTCGGGGGTCACGCTCACCCCCTCGTCCCGGAGCGCCTCGCGCAAGCAGCGATTGACCGAGTCTTCATCGTTGACCGTCGTGCCGGCCATGTCGAACACCACGAGCTGAATTTCGGGTTTGCCCTCGCCGCCGGTTTCCATTCGTCCCGTCGTCATCGATCGTCCTCGCCCAGTTCGTTTGCCACCACATGTTCGGCCAGGCCGAACGACAGGGTCATGCCGGCGCCGCCGAGGCCCGTCACGGCGGTCACACCATCGGCCGGCTTCACCACCAGATACGGCCTCTCCGGATGTTTGCAGTAGATCCCATGCCATCGCGAGGCGATCGCGAGGCCGGGGATCGCCAGGAACGTCTCCAGATAATCGAGGATTCGGCCGTCGATCTCGGCCTTGTCGAACGGCTCGATCCGGTCGCCATACTCGTGCGAGTCTCCCAGCGTCACCTCGCCGGTCCCGTGCTGAGAGGCCATCACGTGGATGCCGAACCCGTCGAACCAGGGGGCTTCGCGCGTGACCCGCTCGCGCACGGCCGCCAGGCTCGGGCAAACCTCGAACGACTTGTAATGCCGGAGCGTGAGCCCGGCGGCGAGCATGGGGCCGAGCCGGAACGAATCGCCGAACGCCTGCGACCGCATCATCTGGAGCTTGCAGCGGACCAGGCCCAGGCCGCCGAGCGCCTCCGGGTAGAGGGTCGCCAGGTCGTCCCCCGAGCAGACCCAGAGCCGAGAGGCATCGCAGGAAGATTCCCCGGCCCGCACGGTTTCCCCGTCGTAATCCGTCACCGCCCGGCCGAACGCGAAGGTTACGCCGAATCGCCGGGCCAGCCAGCCCGGCAGCCTGGCGATGGCCTCCCGGGGATCGACGCACACCTCGCCCTCGCTCCACATCGCCCCTTGCAGGCCGTCTTGACGCACGGCCGGTGCGCGGCCCGCCACGTCCCGAGGGTTGATCCACTCCACCGACCGCCCCGCCTGCCGGGCCTGCTCGATGAACTCGCGGAGGACCCTGGCCTCATCGTCGTGATAGGCCAGGTGGAGCGAGCCGACCGGGTCGTGCCAGATGCCCGATTCGCCCAGAACGTCGAGCCAGATGTCCCGGCTCCGCTCGGCCATCGCGCGCATCGGCCCTTCGGGCTGGCCGATCGGCCAGATCATCCCGAAGTTGCGGATCGAGGCCCCGCACGCGGCCGGGCTCCGCTCGAAGACGATCACCTTCCGGCCTCGCCTCGCCAGGTGATGGGCATGCGCCAGGCCGATGATCCCCGCCCCGACCACTGCGTCGTCATATCTGGGCATATTGAATTCCGAACTCCTCGTTTCTCGGCTCAACGGCCCGTCACCTTGGCCGCCGGTTCCATCTTGAGCGAGCGGCGGACCAGGCCGGGGAGATGCTTGAGCGGCAGCGTCCCATGTGCCAAAACCGCCTCGTGATAATCGGCGAGATTGAACTGATCCCCCAGCTCGCGCTGGATGGCCTGCCGCAGCCGGTAGAACGCGGTGCGACCCACGAAGTAGGTCGAGAGCTGGCAGGAGGACTGCTTCGACCGGATGATCTTGCCGACCGCCTCCCCTTCCGTTTGAAACGCGCGGTTCATGAGGAGGTCCTTCGCCTCGGCGTCGGTCATCGATCCCGCCTGCATCTTGTGGTCGAGGATCGCGTTGACCACCGCACGCAGGTAGAACTTGAGCTGCTGGAGCCGGAGCGCCAGGCTGCCGTCGCCGAAGCCCTGGTCGAGCATCATCTGCTCGGTGTACACGGCCCACCCCTCGGCGAAGGTCCCCGAAGAGAGGATCTTCCGGATCAACGAGGGGGAGCGGTTGCTGTATTCGAGCTGGACGTAATGCCCCGGATAGGCTTCGTGGATCGTGAGGATCTTGAGCATCTGCCGGTTGTATTCGCGCAGGAAACTGTCGACCCGCGCGGCCGACCAGTCGCTCGGCGGCGGGCTCACGGCGAACTCGCTCGATCCTCGCACGTCGAGCGGCGGCGCCGGGTTGAGGTAGGCCACGGCGTTCCCGCGCATGAACTCGGGCATCTCGATGATCCGGCACTGGTCGGGCTCGGGGAGCCGGAGGATCTTCCGCTCGTTGATGAACGTCTTGATGTCGGCGACCGTCCCCCGCACGTCGCCGATCAAGCCCTGGGGCGTGCTGTGATCGGAGGCGACGGCGTCGAGCACCTGGCGGATCAGGGCGTGCCGCCCTTCGGCGTCATCGGGGGGGAGCGGCTTGCCGGAGAACGTC
>CALKTZ010000294.1 GCA_937997355.1 uncultured Planctomycetales bacterium
GTGGTCCCGATCACGCTCATCGTCGTGGGGATCATCATGCTCCTGGTCTTGATCCGCATCCTTTGGAAGAGCACCTGGGCCGGCGGAGACGATGCCGATGCGCGAGGGCGATCGCTCGGCACGATGGGCCGAATCTCGATGCTCCCCGATGAGATGACGGGGTCGCAGGTGGCCGATCCCTGGGCAGAAGCGGTGGAACGGAGGCGCAGGGGGGATTACTCGGGGGCGATTATCTATTTGTTTGCCTATCAACTTCTGGAGCTGGATCGGTTGAGGTTACTCCGGCTCACCCCGGGATGGACAGGGCGAAGATACGTCAAGAGTCTGGCCGATTCACGGATTCAGGAGCCGCTCGCGGCGACCCTGCGCCTTTTCGAGCAAGCCTATTACGGGCATAAGAAACTCTCCGGACGGAGCTTTGAACCGGTCTGGGCGGGCGCCCAGGCGTTGCGTTCTCACCTGGCTTCCATCGAGGAGGGCTCCTCATGATCCGTGGATCGCATCGTCGGCTCCTCCTCGGCATCGGTTGCCTTGTTGGAATCTTGGGCGCGGGCTGCGGGCGCGGAGACCATCTCGAAACCCAATACGGCTCCTCGCACGGCCCGAGCATCAATGGGTCGGAAGTGCTGGCGGAGATGTTTCGCGAAGAAGGACACAACGTGAAGACGGCCTATCGTCTCACGAGACAAATGAGCGATTGGGCCGACCTGATCGTCCGCTTCGCACCCCGCCCGGGGGTACCCGACGAGGAAGAGGGAGACTGGTATTTCAATTGGCTGACCAAGGAAGGCGGGCATCGGCTGATTTACATCGTGAATGATTTCGACGTCCAGGAAACCTACTGGAACGAGGTCCTCAAGAATCTGGGCTCCGACGTGACTCCGGAAGTCCGACAACTCGCGGAAGCGAGGCGAGACGCCGCGAAGGACTGGGTGAAGGAACTCCCCGAAAAGCCCAGGAAGACCGCGGATCCGGACGATTGGTTTCATCTCGATCACCCCGTCGACCCGCCGAAGCTTTGCAAGAAACTGAGCGGCCCCTGGGCCGATGGATTGACGGCCGAACAGGCATCGATCACGATCCATGAGCCGTTCGCCGAAGGGGGCGAGGAGGTCCTCTTATCGGGGGATGGACATCCCTTTGTTATCGAATGGCCGGTGATGGGAGACAATAAGGTTTTGGCGGTCTCGAACGGATCGTTCGTCGTGAATGCGACTCTTGTCGATCCCTCTCGCCGCAAATTGGCGGAGCGGATCCTGAGCTGGGCATCCGAGGGGGATGGCCCCTTGAATGTGGCGTTCGTGGATGGCAGGGCGGTCCTCGCGGATACCTCGCGGAATCCCTCGATCTGGGACCTGCTCACGCGTGTCGCGAGTTTCCGATGGGTCGCGATCCAGATGGGAATCCTGGGATTGGCGGCCTGCCTGGCGCGAGCACCGAGGCTTGGCCGCCCCCTTCCCGAGCGTTCCGCCGGGCTGGATCGCCCCTCGGCACATGCGGAGGCACTCGGCGAATTGCTTTTCCGAGTCCGTTCGAGAGGCGTGGCGGCCAACGCGATCGAACAGTACGAGTCGTGGCGGCATGGCCGGTCCGGTTCAAGTTGATGCCCGGCACGCGTGAGATTGAACACGGAGCGATTGTCGCGGATTACGAGCAATGGCGGATCATCCATGAACGAGAACGAAGCCTTTGAGTATCCGAATGAGCCCGTACCCACCGGGGAGCCGTTCAACCTGGGAGATACCGGCCTGGATTACATTGAGGAGGCCGATGGCGACGAACCGGTCGCGTCCCCGAGCAGTCCGGTCGCGGAATGGGCCTCGAAAATCTCGACGGAGCTTGGAAAGGTTTTCGTCGGCCAG
>CALKTZ010000295.1 GCA_937997355.1 uncultured Planctomycetales bacterium
GCCTGTTCAACATGGCGGGGCGGCTCGCCTGGTCGTCGGCGTCGGACGTCACGGGACGCAAGACGATCTACTCGATCTTCTTCCTACTGGGGGCGGTCCTCTACGCGCTCATCCCGTTCGCCCAGAAGTGGCAGAGCGTCCCCCTATTCGTCGTCCTGACGGCGCTCATCATCTCGATGTACGGCGGGGGATTCGCCACCATCCCCGCCTACCTGCGCGATCTCTTCGGCACAATGCACCTGGGGGCGATCCACGGACGCCTGATCACCGCCTGGTCGATGGCCGCCGTGCTCGGGCCGCAGCTGGTCAACTACGTCTCGACGTACCGGATCGAGCACGGCATCCCCCGCGCCGAGGCGTATAACCTGACCATGAACCTGATGGCGGGCTTGCTCCTGCTCGGCCTGGCCTGCAACCTGCTGATCCGCCCGGTCGACGAGCGATTCCATCACCAGGACTCGGCCCATCCCTCGCCGGCGTCGAACGCCTGATCAGTTTCAACTCGCAGGAAACACGGAATCCCTTCCATGAACGATCACGATCTCGGCTCGCGTCCTTCCTCGCTCGGCACGATCCTCGTCTCCTGGGGCCTGGTGCTGGTCCCGCTGTTCTGGGGCGTCTATCAGAGCCTGGTCAAATCGCTCCCCCTCTTCCGCTGATCGTCTATGCTAGATCCCCGCCATGCGGCATCATCGATTCACGCCGACGTGAAATCTCCACG
The DNA here is from genome assembly GCA_937997355.1 of uncultured Planctomycetales bacterium. Lineage (GTDB taxonomy): Bacteria > Planctomycetota > Planctomycetia > Isosphaerales > Isosphaeraceae > CALKTZ01. The sequence continues at coordinate 722 of CALKTZ010000295.1, forward strand.
CTCAATCACCTCATCGGCACGGTGATTGCTATTTGGCTCGATATGAGCGCAACAACCTCGCGACGCCATCCTGCACCGGCTCCCCCCGAGGATCACGACCCCGCCGAAGCAGCGGCCTCGGTCGGGCTGAGATACACCGACGACTCCCGCCCGGGCATCCGGCGTCGGCGATCCGGCAAGGGCTTTCGCTACGTCGGGCCGGATGACCGATCGATTCGAGATCCGAAAGTTCTCGCCCGAATCAAGAGCCTGGTCATCCCGCCGGCCTGGGAAGATGTCTGGATCTGTCCGTTCCCGCTCGGCCATATCCAGGCGACGGGCCGCGATGAGAAAGGGCGCAAGCAATATCGCTATCATGTGCAATGGCGGGAAGTCCGCGACGGCGCCAAATACGGCCGGATGATGGCATTCGGTCGGGCGCTTTCCAAGATCCGTCGGAAGACCAATCTCGACCTGGGCCTCAAGGGTTTGCCGCGTGCCAAGGTGCTCGCGGCGATTGTGCAGCTCCTCGAAGGATCGCTGATCCGCGTCGGCAACGACGAATATGCCAGGAGCAATCATTCCTACGGGTTGACCACGATGCGCGACAAGCATGTCGCGCTTCACGCCTCAACGATCGAATTCGAGTTCCGCGGCAAGAGCGGCATCCACCACAAGATCAGCCTCCAAGACCCTCGACTGGCCAGGATCGTGCGGCGCTGTCAGGAACTTCCCGGCCAGGAGCTGTTCCAGTACATCGACGACGAGGGGATGGTCCAGGACGTCTGCTCCTCGGATGTCAACGATTACCTCCGGGAAATCACCGGCAGCGACTTCTCCGCCAAGGACTTCCGGACGTGGGCGGGGACCGTGCTGGCGGCGATGGCCCTCCAGGAATTCGAAGCGTTCGACTCGCAGGCCCAGGCCAAGAAGAACGTGGTCCGAGCGATCGAACGGGTCTCGCAGAAGCTCGGGAATACGCCGAACGTCTGCCGCAAGTGTTACGTCCATCCCGAGATCCTCAACGCCTATCTCGACGGCCAGATGATCGCCTCATTGCGCAGGCAGGCCGATCAGACCATGTCCCGATCGGCGGGGCGTCTCAAGCCGGAGGAAGCCGCGGTGCTGGCCCTGCTCCAGAACCGATTGGCCCGCGAGAACAAATCCAAATCACGACGGCGGGATGCCTGATCTCCCTGTCTTGGCGACTTCGGACTTGCTCGGAATGGCACATGAGTTGCGATTGAGTTCCTCAAGGCAACGGTGTCCCGTGCGCCTCCGGGCTCACTCGACGGACACGTGCGATTTGCAGATACGTCAATTAGACCCTGGGAGAACCGAACGATGAGATTCATCCTGGCAATGATCGCGACTCTGATCGTCGCACCAACTGCATGGGCGCAAGAGGGTGCGGCGGAGCGGGTGGGGAAATCCCTCGATCAGGCGGGGAAATCGATCCGCAAGGGGGTGGAAAATGCCGTCGATTCGGTCACCTCGGCGATCGACCAGAAGGAACTTCAAACCCGCGCCTACTATCGAATTCACTGGGACCGCGAGCTGAACAGGGTGGTCCTCAAGCTTGATGTCAAGGAGGATGGCACCGTCGTCCTGCGCGGATCGGTCGCCGACGCCTCTGCGAAGCGCCGCGCGGTCGATCTGGCCAAATCGACCGTCGGGGTGACCGCCGTCGTGGATGAGCTGGTCGTCGGTAAGGCGAGGCCGGTCAAGGTCGTGCCCACGTCGCCGGAACCTCCGGATCGCGAGATTCCGCCGGTCAAGAATACCGAGATCAAGCCGACCGATCCCCCTGGAGTCAAGCCGGCCGAGAAGCCGTAATCGAGGCACGCTCAACTCTTCCGCACGTCTTCGATCCATTCGAGGGGGCGATTCCGCAGGCAAGCCTTGGCGCCTGGGGAATCGCCCCTGCGGCCTTTCGCGGGCCGGATCTGTTCCGGTATCTTGAACGATGTCGAGAATGACCGGGCAATCGCCGGAATCCGGCCCCCTCGCCGGGTCGGGATCGGATCGAGCTTCACGAAACGAAACGAGGTTGATGATGGACGGAGCCATTCGCTGGCTGGAATCCCACTTCCCGGACCTGCAAAAGAACCTGGCCGAGCTGGTGGCGATCCAGAGCGTCAGCACCGATGGCGCCCATCAGAAGGAGATCGACGGTTCGGCCGATCTGGTCTCCAGATTCATGACGAAGGCCGGTCTCCAGAACGTGGAGATCCTCAGCGGAGACGGCTTCAATCCGTATGTCTACGGCGAGTGGCTGGGGGCCCCGGGCAAGCCGACCGTGCTCCTCTATTCGCACCATGACGTCCAGCCCCCGGGTCCCGCGGAGAAATGGGACTCTCCGCCGTGGGACCTGACCCGCCGAGACGGCCGGCTCTACGCCCGAGGCTCGGTCGACGACAAGGGGGGGGTCGTCGCGCACCTCGGGGCAATCGCGGACTGTTTGCAGGGCGAAGGGAGTTTGCCCGTCAATGTGAAGGTGATCGTCGAGGGGGAGGAAGAAATCGGGTCGAAGAACCTGCTGGGATTCTTCGAACAGTACCGCGACCGCCTCCAGGCCGACCTGATCATCGTCTGCGACACCGAGAACATCAAGGAAGGGACGCCGTCGATCACCTATTCGCTGCGCGGCATCGTCTCGCTCATGATCGAGGTGAAGAGCGCGAGCGGGCCGAAGCACAGCGGTTTCGTGGGCGGCGCGATGGCCGATTCCGCGATCGCGCTCAGCCAGATCCTGGGCCGGCTCTACTGGGCTAACGGCGAGCTGCCGATCCCTGGCTTCTATGACGACGTGAGGCCGGTGACCGAGGCCGAGCGGACTGTTTTCAATACCCTCTCGGATGAAGACAAGCTCCGCGAGCAGCTCGGCGTCTTGCCCGGCGTCAAGATGGCGTTCGAGCCGGGGCGGAGCTTCTACGAGCAGACCAGCCGGCGCCCCGCCGTCACGGTGATCGCCGTCGAGGCCAGCTCCTTGAAGCAGGCCTCGAATCAGGTCATCCCCTCGTCGAGCGCCATCGTCTCGTGCCGGATCGTCCCCGACCAGAAGCCGCAGGAGGTCCTCGAACACCTCAAGGCGTTCTTGACGAAAGATCCCCCCTGGGGAGTCGAGGTGAATGTGACGGTCCGCGAAAAGCCGACGGCCTGGTGGATCACCGATCCGCGGGGGCCGGCCTTCGAGGCGGCCAAGCGGGGGCTCGCCGAGGGCTACGGCGAGCAGGTCGTGCCCCTCGGCTGCGGCGGATCGATCGGGTTCGTCGGGCCGGTGGCCAAGCTCTTCGACGACGCCCCCGCCCTGCTCCTGGGGATCACCGGCGACAACCTCCACGCCCCCAATGAATATCTCCACGAGGAAGATTGGCACAAGCTGATGAAGTCGCTCGTCCACATCTTCCGGAATCTGGGCGAACTCCCCGGCGGCAAGGTCAAGTGAAACGATGGCCCGGCCCCGTCCGAGTTCGTGTTCTGTGTTGAGCCAGGCCGTTGCCTATTTTCTTCGGGAGGGCCTCACGACCCCGCCGAAACGCCTTTTCCTGTTCGGCGCGGGTCTCCCGACCCCGCCGAAATCCGACCGAAGGTCTCCCGATTTTGGGTACCGCACGGTCTCGCGAAAAATGGGACAGGCACGCGGAGTACCGGCGAGCCAGTCCCGTTTTCGCTCCGGCTCTCGGTATGGCAGGGCGCCTCGCTTCGAGCCAAACGCGTTCGAGGATCTAAAAACTTGGCTCCCAGTACCACTTGTCGCAGATCCTGCCGTTCCTGATCCCGACCCAGACCGCCCGTGCCGTCGTCCCACCCTCCCACTTGAAAAACCTGTCTCCGTTGATGACCGGTCCAGTGTCGGTATAAGGGACGTACTTTCCTTCCAATTCCTGCCCTGAGCCGAGGATCGCTTCGGCTTCGCTCACCGTCATCCCGAGTCTGATCTTCTCGAAATTACATTCGGAGATGACCCCCGTCCGGCACTCGGCGAGGATGAGGGGAGCGATCACGACGAGCGTAACGAGAGCGAGCAAGGAGCATCCGATTGCCAGGCGTTTTATCGTGCTGCTCATCGGATCACCAGGGCGGGTCTATTGCAGGCAGGAAGGCCGACAAAGTCAGCAGTTCGTGACGAGGTAGCCCTCCGGGTGACGAACAAGACCTTTCTCAGTCGGCCCGCTTCACCGCGGGCGGGTTCCAGCGGCCGTCCAGGGCCTCGGACCTGGGGCCATAAAGTCGCATCGTCAACCCCAACGGCCCCCTGGGGGCCGGGAGCCAGTTCGCTGTCTTATCGGCCCCGGGATCTTCGTGCTGGATATAGAGGTCGAGCGACCCATCGGCGTTGAGGGCCAGCTTGTCGCGGTCGCCGATGGCGAAGCGGTTGAGGCGGTTGGGGGCCTGAAAGCCCTCGGCGTCATACATGGTGAGGGACCAGAACGCATCGACGGGGGGCTGTGCTCCTTTCGGGAAGTGGAGCACATACTTGTGGTCGCCGTCCAGGGGCCGGCCGTCGGCGTCGACGATGCAGAGCGGGTAGATGGCGTCCTCCGGCAGATTGGCGCCGAGGCCGACCATCGCGACGATGGCCCGCTTCAAGTAGTAGGTCCCGTAAACTCCCATCGAGTCGGTGTTCATCTGCCAGCCGTTGACGACTCGGGCCAGGGTCGGGAGCTTCCGGTTCATCGCGGCCAGGCCGGCGGCGGGGGCAGATTCCAATGCCCGCCGGACGGCGGGATCCAGCGTCTCGGGGTCGAAGCTCTCGCCCGCCTTCAGGCCGATGCGCCTCATCCGCGCGATGATGGGCTGGTCGGTGACGTGCGGCGGATTCACCTTCATCAGCTCGGCCGCGTAACGAAAATACGCAGGCCCCGCCATCCCGTTCACCTGTGCCAAAGGGGATGCCTTCATATCCACGGTCGGGTCGGCCTTGAACGCAACCTGTTGCGCCCCTCGACCCCACCGGGAGAGTGGGGTGAGGGTATATCCGTCCTGGACCTTATGCACGGCCTCATAATCCCTGGGACCGTTGGTCTGGGTCCGCCCGATCACCCAGACATACGGGGTGGGGGCGTCGATCCGCCCCACGCCGGCCGGGATCTCTCCGCGCCAGCCGGGAGGGACCAGTGCGAAATGATCGGCCCGGGTCCCGGTCGTCCGTTTCCCGGGTACGGCGAAGACGTCGGACCACATGTCGAGCATCGGCAGGAGGTAGTAACGCCCGCCGGTGTCCGACGCCGAGACGACGATCGGTCCCCCGGTCAGGTCGAGCCAGGCTGACGAGTAGAGCGTGTCGAAATTCGGCCGCACCACGTCCTTGAAATTCGCCTCCGGGAAGGCGCGGAAGTGGATGAAGGAGTTCATCGGGCCGCGGCCCGGCATCCGACCGGCCTCGACGTTCGTCGCCTGCCTCCGCGTGACATCCATCGTCACGAGCGGGTAGAAGTAGATGTAGGCATCGGCGGCGATGTCGCGGGCCTCGGCCTCGCCGACGGGTTCGACCGCGACCGCCCCGGACGGGGCGACGGCCAGGAACATGGTCAGGACCAGGAGACTCGGACGGGGGGCCTGAACGGGTCGTGTTGGCTCGGAATTCGGCATGGTAGGCTCCTTCGCCTTGAGGTTGCTGGGAATCGACGCGACGATCCGCCCCACGGATTGTAATGCCGCCGCTCGGCATCAACCAACAGCCTGCCGAGGAAGGAATCTCGGCAATTGGCCGGAGGGGGTAGGATCATCGCGAGTCTGCGACGGCCTCACTTGAAGATGGAATTGAGGACATCGGCGAGCCGGACGCCGGACTGCGCCACCCGCTTCGTGGCGAGCGGGAGGTTGACGACCTCGTAGTCGCGGCCGAGCCGCATCCCCTGCCGGACCAGGTCGTCGGTTTTCGGCACCTTGTAGGCCGTCCGGGCGACGGCCAGACTCTCGTTGGTCCAGTCGATGATGGTGCCGGCGTGCCAGTTCTTGGCTTCGGGGCGATCGGCGAGCCTTTCGATCTCGTCGAGCAGTTGATTCTCGTGGCGGAATCGATTGCGGAACAACCCCGAGTCCCAGAGTTGATGCAGATTGGTGCGATCGTCGCGATAATAGGTGATCTGCACCGCGTTCCCCCCCCGATCCCGGTTGTCTCCCACGTGGAGCGGCTGGTGGAGGTCTTGCAGGAGGTGGATCACGTAGCGCAGGGCCATCCGGCGCCTGGGGAGCGGGGCGTTCCGATCGGTGAGGACCTTGCGAAATTCCTCGTAGCGGCTGACGACGCAATTCCCATGACAGTCTCGATCCTCGTAGCCCTCGGCGAAGAGGGGGACGTTGACGAAGTGCCAGGCGCCGCTGCCGGGGATCTCCCGGCTATGCTCATCGGCGTAGGTTGATGCATCGGCCAGGCTCTCCCCCGGCTCGAGGATCTCGCGGATCGCCGCGCGGGCCGCCGGGGTCAGTCGGGATTCCGCGAGCTTGGCCGAGGCGCGGTGCCCGTAACGTCCCCAGGCGAAGGCCGGATTCGCGGAGCCGGCGAAAAGCATTGCGGCCAAAAAGAATGCAAGCCCGCGGCGATTCGGCGAAACGTTGCCCATTTCCAATCCTCGGCCCCCTGAATCGGATGATTCGAGTCGATGTCTCACTCCCATTTCGTCCACCATCACGATACCATCAAGCGTAGACGCGCCGTCGGCGCTTTTGCTAGGGTGAGCCTAGAATCTTCCGCGTGCGGGGCCTGTGTCGGTATTCGGAGAGCAGTGAACCATGGCGTTGGTCGACCCTTACGCTCCGTGTCCTTGCGGCAGCGGACAAAAATTCAAATGGTGCTGCATCAAGGTCGAGCCTTACGCCGAACGTGCGAAGCGGCTGGTGGATAGCGGGCAGCTCGAGAGCGCCCTGGCCGTCATCGACGAGGGGCTCGCCAAGGTCGCCGACAATCCCTGGCTCCTGACCCAGAAGGCGCTCACGGAGATCGACCTGGAACGCCTGGACGACGCCAAGGCGACCCTGACTCGCCTGCTGGAGAAGCGTCCCAATCATCGAGGGGCCTCGACCCTCCTGACGCGCATCGTGCTGGAGACGGAAACCCCGACGAAAGGGGTCGCGCAGTTTCAGACGGTCCTGCGAAATACGCCCCCGGACGACCGGCCGGGGATGGCGTTGCTCGCCAATTTCGTCGGCTTCTTCCTGAACAAGGAGGGGTTCCCCTCGGCGGCGCTCAAGCACCTGGAGCTGGCGAAGTCGCTGTCGAACGACGGTCAGGATCATTCGCAAGGGATCCTCCGGGTCCTCGAATCGAGCCCGATGGTCACCCCCTGGGAGAAGAATCCCTACACCCTGCTCGACCCGCCCGCCGATCTCCCCCAGGCGGCCCGAGAGAAGTTCGACCGGGCGCGCGAGCTAGCCGGCCAGGGGCTCTGGTCCGACGCCGCCAACCTCTACCTGGAGCTGACGTCGTCAACCCCCGCGATCCCGCTCGCCGACCGGAACCTCGGCCTCTGCCGACTCTGGCTCGCCGACAACGCGGGGGCCGTCGAGGCCCTCCGCCGCTATCTCGTCAAGGCCACGCCGAGCGTCGACGCCGTGGACCTCGAAACCCTCTGCCAGGTCATCGCCGAGGCGGTCCCCGGCCAGCAGGTCGATTTCGTGCAGCTCAGCTGGCCGCTCCGGAAGCGGGACGGGCTGATCGAGGCGCTCAAGAAAGACCCGAAGGTCGAGCATTCGGGCGCTCGCCCGTCCGATCCCGAGAAGGAAGATTCCCCCGCGATCGAAGTCTTCGCCCTGCTAGATCGCCCCCGGATCGAGGCCCGCCCGGGCCTGACCACTGCCGACATCCCGCTCGTCCTCGGGAACGTCTCCGTCGGGACCGAAAGCGTGCAACTGGAGGCACACGACGACGGCCAGCTCGATGCCCTGACCGACCGATTCACGGCGATCGCGGGGCAGAACATCCCCCCCGCGCACCCGCGGACCAAGGTGCTCGACAAGAGCAACAAGTCCGACCTGGCGTTGAGCTGGAACTGGGCGCTCCCCGCCGACATCTCCGACGAGGAGGCCGATCGCCTGAACCGCGAGCAAGGCGCGCGGATGATCCGCGAGGTTTGGCCCGATACGCCGATGCCCTACCTGCATCGGCGGACCCCTCGCCAGGTCGCGGGACATCCCAACGCCGAGATCCCCCTCCGCGCCGCCGTCCTCCATTACCAGGTCTCGTCGCGCGAAATCTCCGCGCTGATCGACTGGAATCGGCTCCGCGAGGAATTGAAGATCCCTCGCGAGCCGGAGATCGACGCGAGCGGCCTGGGGCCGCAGCGGTACTGGTCCTGACGATCAGGCTACCTTTCTCGGCGACCGCGGCGCTTCCGCCGACTGATACATCGAGATGGTGTGGCCATCGGGATCGGCAATGTCGGCCGACCAGCCGCCCGGAAGTTCGTCGACGAAGCGGTGCGGCAGTCCTTGCCTGTCCGCAGCTTCGCAGGTCGCCTCGACGGCTGCGACGAGCACGGTCTGCAGCAGGTCCTCCGCCTCGTCGGCTCGGCGCGAGGCGCGCCTGGCCTGGCGCAGCAGTTCGGCATAGGGGCGGGACAGCAAGCCAACCTCCTCGCATCGGCACGGCAAAGTTAGCGGATGTGTGAGATTGTCGGAAGAGCCTCAGACGAACAGCGCCCGCTCGCGCTCCACCGCCTTGGTGATGAAGCCCGCCACGGTCTGGATGCGGCGCAGCGGCCGGACGGACTCGTGATAGACCAGCCAATAGGCGCGCCG
>CALKTZ010000296.1 GCA_937997355.1 uncultured Planctomycetales bacterium
GAGGGCGATGCCGCCATCGTCGGCAACTTCCAGCGCGGGGTGCGCGCCGCCCCCGAGCGCGACCTCCTGCCGATCGCCGGGCTGCACCCCGGCCCTTGCGGCCGGCGAGCCCGGCAGGACGCGGTTAATCTGGATAGGAGAGGTGGTCGCGGTTTTGCCGGTTGCCCCGATTTGTTCCTTCAGCTCCGACCATTCCAGCCCCAGGAAGCCTCGGGGGTGGAGCTGCTCCTCGGCCTGCTTTCCCATGAGGAAGGCGAGCCCCTTGGCCAAGGGGCCGAGGGCATTCATCGCCTGCATCTCGGCGGGGGCGTCGCCCGGATTCCTGCGGTGGGGGACCGGCGGGTCGACCGGGTTGAAGTCGAGCCGAGTCCAGGTCATCCGATCCTTGGTGGGATCCAGCTCGATCCGGAACCGGGCGAGCACCGTGTAGCCGATGAGGCCGTCGATCGATGCCCCCGGGAGTCCGAGTGCATTCATCCCCACAAGCTGGAATGGGTCTTCTATGCGTGCCCGCATGCCGAGGAGGGTGGCGCCTCCTTCAAAGTCGACCCGTTCGACCCGCGTCCAGAACGAATCCCTGGCCGGTTCGAGCCCGACCTTTTTGGCCGTTTCGGTGGAGATGAAGAAGGCCGGGGCGCCGGTGTCGACCAGGAAGTTGAAGGGACCCTTGCCGTTGATCCGGAGCCGGACCAGGAAGTGGTTGGTTTCGGTCAGTCGGTATGGAACCTGGTACGACCGGCCGATTCCCGGGTCATCGGCGGCGCATGAGATCGAGGCCGAGGCCGCGAGCGTAATCAGGCCGAGGCCGACGAGCATCCCGGCGGTCGCGCGGCGTGTCGCCCTTGCTTTCGATCTCCGTGGTGGACTGGATCGGGCGATCGGTTCGGTCGGAAGTTCTGGTTCCATGCGGATTTGCCTTCTTCGGTCGCGCGGTTCGCCTGGCTATCTGCGAGGTGGCGTCCCGGGGATCACGCGCAGTTTTTCAGAATCGACGGGCTGCCTTGATTATGCCGATTTTCGACCGCGAAAACCATCCGCATGCCGCCGACCGGAGGTCTCCCAAACTGTCCTGAGTCAGAAGTTCGTTGTCCGAAATTCGGGTGCCACGGGTCTTCAGACCCATGTGCCGCGGGGCTTTTTTCCTCGCACGGGCCTGAAGACCCGTGGCACCCATCAGCTGTTATCGATGAAACGAATTTCCAACTCGTCAACTACATAAGTTATACGGTATGCCTCGATCGCCAGACCTTCGCCCGACGGAAGCGCGGAAACTTCGGCCCGATTCCCGGCTTCATTTCCCGTTCTTGGATCGCACGCATTGTGGCGTTGGTTTTGGCCTTCCGACGATCGGAGACACCGGCTAGGATGGCCCTCCAACATCCAAGAGGGAGTACCACGGATTGACTCCGCCACCGAGGAAGGAACCTGTGAGTTCGATATCTAGCGCCGGCCCCGCCTCGATCCCCAATCCCGCCAATTCCCCCGTCACGCGGACCTTGCCCCCGGTTCTCGGGCGATTGCTGAGCGGCACGTTCTGGCTGGCGCTCCGGGTGCCGTTGCAGGCGGTCTTCACCCTCTGGACGGTCCGGCTGATCCTGGAAGCGGTCGGCTCCGAGAAGATGGGGGCGTATGGCTTCGCCTGGGGGTTCGGCTTCTTCCAGTTCCTGCTGGAATTCGGGGTGAGCTCGGCGCTCCAGCGACAGGTCTCCGACCGCTGGACGCGCGGGGATCGCGCGGGGGTCGATCGGTCGATCGCCTGCGGGCTCAACTTCTACCTGGTGATGGCGCTCGTCCAGACGGCCGTGCTCTGCACGATCGCCTACGGGGCGATCCCCCATACCGATTACAGCCCCGAGGCGCGCGACCTGATCCGGAAACTGATCTGGCTCCAGGCCCTCACCGCCCCGTGCTACGGGATCTCGGTGGTGGTTTCGAGCGTGTTGCAGGCCGCCCGGCGCTACGATTTCGTGCCGAGGCTGGAGCTGGTGGTCGTCGTCCTGCGGTTCCTGATCCTGCTCGTCGGCCTCCGCGTTTTGGGCGGGAGTTACTTCTTCACGTTGATCGCCGCGCAAACCCTCGTGCAGATCGCCCTGACGCTCGGCCCGGCGATCTGGGTGATGGTGGGGGAACTCGGCCATGTGCCGGGGCTGCGCGGGGCGCGATTCGAGGATTACAAGGCCCTCGGCCACATCAGCTTCTACATGGCGCTCATCCAGTTGAGCGTGGTGCTCGGCGACAAGATCGACACCACGATCCTGGGATTCATGCTGAGCAACCCGGGGGATGCCAACGCGGTCTACGGGGTGGTGAGCAAGCCGTTCTTGCAGCTTCGGCAAACCGGCTGGATGCTCGCCTACATGGTGATGCCCGCCGTGGCCAGCCTGAGCGCGGCCCGGGATTGGATCGGCATCGAGCGGGTCAAGTATGACGGCACCCGGCTCCACTTCGGCATCCTGCTCCCCGTCGGCCTGCTCGCCTGGATCCACGCGGGGCCGTTCCTCTCGCTCTGGGTCGGCAACCGGCTCGGCTACGACGCCCAGCTCGAGGCGCCGATGATGCGGCTCTTCCTGATCGCCGCGATCCCGCTCATCCTCTCGGTGCCGGTCCAGATGGCCATCGGCATGAACAGGATCGAGGTGATCGCCCTGGCCGCGCTCGGGGGCTCGCTCGTGAACCTGCCGGTGAGCTGCTATCTCACCTGGCAGTTGAAGGACGTCTCCGGCGTGATCTGGGGGACCGTGCTCACGACCTTGTTCTCGAACCTGCTGGTCCCCGGGTTCTATGTCTTCCGCGTGCTGGAGATTCGCCCGCGCGACTTCTTCGAACGGACGCTGCTGGCCCCGCTGGTCGGGGCGGCCTGCTCGATCGCCGCGACGGTCGCCCTGCGATCGGCCTATCCGCTGACGACCGACGGCGCGACCCTCATCGAGCGCTGCACCCCGCTTTTGGTCTACCTGGTCGTCGGCACCCTCGGCTACCTGGCCGGTTACGCCGCGATCCCGGTCGGCCGGAAGGACTTCGCCCAGCTCGCGAGCAAGCTCCGCCCGCGCTGATCGGGCCGACATGGAGCGGGTTTCACGATCCGACCCCGCCGAAACGCCCGACCGAAGGTCTTCGAAGATCAAGAACTCCTGCCTGTACCCCCCCCTAATCATGATAGAGAATATTTATGTATTTATGATCGTTCATGTTCGGCGCCGGGTGTCCGAGCATGACCCACGGTGGCCCTCGCCGAATCGCCCTCCCTGCCAATTTCACGTGATTTAAGTAACGACCCTCGTGCATGATCGAATTGCCTCGCGGTATCCAATCCTGGCCAACCGCCACATTCCTGGTCCGATGATTGTGAGATCTCCATTTTTACTTTCATATGTTGATATTGTCGCGATTTCCGAGAATGTCTTTTAAATTATTAAAATTGAAATGGATCGAACGCGATCCACTGGCTATATTCGAGACCACTGCAACCATGATCTGCAAGGAAGGCGAGTCATGCGAACCTCTGATCGAACCGGCGGCGAGGCATTCACATTAATAGAATTATTAGTGATTATATTTATTGTTGCAATCCTGATGGCGTTGCTGCTGCCGGCCGTCCAGTCGGCCCGAGGGACGGCACAAACGCTTCGGTGCAAGAACAATCTCCACCAATTCGGAATCGCGTTGGCGAATTATCACGACGGCATGAGGAACTTCCCGTCGGCGGCCAATGGCCTCGGTTATTCCGTGCATAGCATGCTCCTGCCACACCTGGAGCAACTACCGGCGTTTAACGCGCTGAATTTCAACGTCATGATGACGCGATCCGAAAATAGAACAGTCATCAACATGAATATTAGTACGCTGTTATGTCCATCGGATGTCGATCTCGGCGGGCTCGGGGCCACGAATTATCCATGCAATGGGGGCTATGGCTACCAAATAAGGCCCTGGAATGGGGCCTTCACATCGGATTCCTTGCCGCCGACGAGTTTTGCTTCATTCACGGATGGAAGCAGCACCACGGCAGCGATGTCCGAATGGGTGCGATCCGTAGGGGCGGCCAATAGCGGCGATGCCTTGAGCGAAGTGCTGGGCATACCGACGGAACTTGCGGCCGGCGATCGGTTCGAACAACTCGTTTCCTTATGCGAGTCACGAGGTTTCGATTCCGCGGTTCAGGTTGTGAAAGGTGGACCTTGGACCGGCGGGGGATTTTCCGAAACGTTATACAATCACAATATAGTTCCAAATGGAAATACGTGCATAACAGGATCATTGATTCCGCAGAGTGCTTGGACTGCCGGGAGCAGGCATCCTTCCGGCATGAACTGTTTATTCGTTGACGGCCATGTGGTCAACATCAAAAATACAATATCTCTTTACGTATGGCGAGCCGTCGGCACCAGATCTGGTGCCGAACTGATCACGAGCAGCGACATGTGATGCTCGACATTCGTGTCGTTTGATCTTGTTTCGAACTTTGGTTGACGGGCACGGAGCACCGCTTCGAGCCCGTCCTCATTTTCGCTTCGGCCCCGGATGCGGCGTCAGTCGGCCGATCCCGGGGGGGAGTTGGCGGCGCGGGATTGCGCGACCGACTGCCGGATGGTGGCGCCGAGCTTGTCCCAGTCGATCGGCTTGCCGACGTAGCCGTCGTAGCCGAACCGCCGGCAGTCGGCGATGTCCCCGGGCTCGTGGGCCGTCATGGCGAGGATGGGGCCTCGGTGTCCTTGGCCCCGGAGCTGGCGGGTCGCCTCGAAGCCGTCGACGATCGGCATCTCCAGATCCATCAGGATCAGGTCGAACGGTTGCCCGGCGTTCTCGGCCGCCTGGGCCTTCTCGACGGCCGCCTCGCCATCGGCGGCGGGGGTGACCTCCAGCCCCATCATCTTCAGCCGCATCGTCAGCACGAGGCGCAGGTCGGGGTTGTCTTCGGCGACGAGCGCCCGGATCGGCATCCTGAGCGGGTCATCGGGGTCGGACGGTTGAAACGGCATGACAT
>CALKTZ010000297.1 GCA_937997355.1 uncultured Planctomycetales bacterium
CGCAGGGTGAACGGGCCACCTTCGCCGAAGCCCGCGGGAGGTGGGATCGAATAGTCGTCGAAGAGAAGTCGGCGTCTCCCGATCGCCTTACCTCTGATAGTGATCATTAATACAGAATAGCGGGCACGATATCAGGATCAAGCGGGCTCTGGATCTCCCAGATTTTTTTGATTGACTGATTATTCGAGCATGCGAAATACGGTGCAAATCCCAACCAAAAGTTGGCAGCGGAATCGGATGGCTCTCTCCCTCTAAATTCTCGCGAGCAGGCTTGTTTCTACGGATATCAAGACCGGCGATGGGAAACGTCAAGCTCGTTCCGAGGCGGGGGTGTTCACCAACCGGAGCCGGAGTTGCCCGGGGGCCGATCGGTCTTCGAATTTGCATTTAAATAAAATATAGACAAATAAATAAAATTATTGAATCTGTGAGGGTTCGCCTTGTAAGGTCGATTCTGGTAGGAAATGGCTGATTGCAATGTTGCCTTTTCGCCACAAAATAACTCTAGGAAATGCGGTTACATGCGGAAAAACCGATTCGTGATGCCAGTCCGTCCGGTTCGCAGAGGCTTGGCAACTTGAAAATGCCCCGAGAGCGTAATATGTTTTAAGAATTGCGATATGCCTCCATGCCAGATAGATTGGATGCGTTCTGGGGAGATCCGGAGGCATTTGGTCAGTTCGATTACTGCCGAGATGCCGGGAACCAATCGGCCGATGCCGGCTGGACCGGCCGCCGAGGAGGGTTCGCTGATGGGATACCGTCGTCCGAAATCCGCCATTGGTATCCGTCGGCGTCGAGTCCCGCCGGTCCTCTTCCGGATCGAGACGCTCGAAGATCGGCTGATGCTCGACGCCTCGCCGGACGGCCTGCCGCCGAGTATCGTGGTCGGGAGGACCCTTTCCTCCTACTTCGCCGGCGGCGTGCAAGGGGGCCGGGAAACGATCACCTACACGGTCTACAACGAGCAGGCCGAGGATGAGACCGGCGTCTTGTTGACGACGGCCCTTGCGCCGGGCGTGTCGTATGTCGACGCCTCGGTCCTCCCCGACCGGAACGGCCAGGCGCTCGCCTGGAGCCTGGGGACGATCCCGGGTTACAGCCGAGCTTCAGTCACCCTCACGGTCTCGCTCGACGGTTCAAACCCGCTCCAGCTCGACACGGGGGCGCGGGCATTCGCGACCCTCGACGCGGGCACGGTGAGCGATGCGGCCCCCGCGGCCAGACTCCGCGCCGGCTCGCTCGCGGACCCGACGCTCCTGGCCTCGACGGCCGATGCCAACACGACCGATCCTTTCATCCAGGAGCAGGCCGCGAAACTCGACTACGATCCGCAGGCGATCTTCGACTACCTCCACAATGACGTCGGTTATAACTCGTACGCCGGCTCGGTGCGGGGGGCGAGGGGAACGCTCTGGAGCGCATCGGGCAACGCGCTCGATGTGGCGAGCCTGGGCGTGGCCCTGTTGCGGGCGTCGGGGATTCCGGCGCAGTACGTCTCGGGCTCGCTCGCGACGGCGCAGGCGCAATCGCTGATCCTGTCGATGTTCCCGTCGAGCCCGCAGTTGGTCGGCTACGTCCCCCAGGGTTCGCAGGTCTCCGACCCGGCGAACGACCCGACCCTGCTGGCGGAGGCGACCTCGCACGCATGGTTCCGGTTCGACACCGGTTCCGGGATGATCGACGCCGATCCGTTGATGCCCGGCGCGACGCTCGGGCAAGCCTTCACGGCCGCCCAGGGGACATTCGCCGAGGTCCCGGATGTGCTGCGAGAGAAGACCAGGATACGCGTGACCGCCGAGCTCACGAGCTCGGCGTCGTCGCTGTTCGGCCTCGGCGGGGGCTCGCTCGTCACGGTCATCGACCAGACCTTCAATGACGTCGAACTCGTGGGCCGCCCGCTCACGTTCGGCAACTTCGTCACGCATCAGTCGCTCAGCGCCATCTTCTCGGCGACGACCAACACGTATTCGCCCTACCTGGAGCTGAGCGACGTCGCCTCGCTCGACATCGAGCGTGACGAGTTGCTGCGGGGGACCGACTATCAGGAGGTGCTGACGAATTTCCCCTTCAGCAGCCAGATCCTCACCGGCCTGTTCCTCGAAGTGACACTCTCCGGTCCCGGCGGCCCGGACGAGACCTACACGCGCACGCTCGAGGACCGGATCGGATATGCCGCGAGACAGTCGGGCGCGGGGGCGTCGATCTCGATCGATCCTTCGGGCACACCGCTGCTGACCAACCTGGACCTCTGGACGATCAATGTCCTGCCCGGGCTCCAACCCCCATCGGCACTCGGGGCGAGCCGGACCGAGCTCGAGGACCTCCAGGCCCGGTTCGACGCCGCCGCGGCGATCCTCCCTTCCTCGCCGATGTCCGGCCCCCTCACCCCCGAGCAGGCCTCCGCGGCCGCGGAGGTCGACTCCCTCCAGCGGGCGATCGCGACGAACTCGAACATCAACCTGGGGATGATCGACGCGATCGTCTCCGATCGGATGACCAGCCAGCTCGAGGCCGGATATCAGACGACTTTTTATTACGCCCGGCCACGCCTCCTGGTCTCGAGCACGACCCAGGATGGGGACAGCCTGAAGGCGTCGCTCGACCTGATGAGGAACCTCCCCAGGAACATCCCCAACCCCGGGCAGGTGGTGAGCGCGGCCCTCTTCTTCGAGATGGCGAGGGGGTTCTTCGAGAGCCAGATCGAGGGGGAAGTCGTGTCCCGGGCCACGGGCGAGGCGGCCGTGGCCATCTCCGACGTCTTCCGGGCCGTCGTCGATCAGGGGGGATCGCTCGTGGCGCTCGACCCCTCCTCGATGCAAGCCCTCGCGTCGCTGTCGATCTCCGCCGAGGCCAAGTCGCGGATCGCGCAGGCGCTCGCCGCCGGGAAGTTCATCGTCACTCCCGACCGCATGGTCACGATCAACGGCAAGCCCACCATCCAGTGGCTCGAGGTGGATTTCTCGACCGGCCATACGATCAGCGTCGGCGAGAATGGGGAGCACCAGTCGTTCATCGAGTACGGGGCCGTCCTGAACAACCCGCTCAACGCCACGGTTTCGGCGTTCATCGGGACGATCCACGGGCAGGCCCTCACGCAGATTTCCTTCACGGCCGAGCTGCTCGGGGGGATCGCGTCCGGCAAGGAATTGGGCGAAATCGTTCACGCCGCCAAGGAGAAGGTCGCTCAAGACCTGATCAAGGCGTTCGCCCAGGTGCTCGTGAACATCGCCGTCCCGGTCCCCGGCAGCCTTTCGGCGTTCGAAGCCTTGGGATTCCGGGTGATGCGGTTCTTCGATGGCATGACGCTGGGGAACTACCTCTCGGGCAAGTCGTTCAACCCGCTCGACGTCGGCAAGCAGGTGCTCAAGCTCTTCGCGGGGAATCAGCTCAACGGCTGGAATGACCTCTCGCTCGCCTACGACTCGGGCCTGGTGGCCGGCGCCGCGCTCGGCCTGGCGTGGATCACTCGGAACTTCCCGGGCGACCCCGAGACCTTCCCCTTCCTCTCGACCGATCTCGCGTCGCTCCCGGGACCCGGGGTGGCCGATGGCCCCGTCCTCGTGTCGGCCGGGTTGACGGCCGGACCCGTCTCGGCGACTGCGCAAGTCGAGAGCCTGGCCGTGACCGGGCAGATCTCCGCAACGTGGGATTCCTCCGCGACGAACGGATTCCGGGCGACCTCGCTCCAGGTCCCGGGGGCGACGATCCTCGACTCACTCGGCCATGTGGTCGGGACGGGGACGGTGGGGGCGACCGCATCGATGCTTCTCTCGCTCGCCATCTCGGGGGCCAATCATTACTCCATCTCCGGCACCGGCAGGCTCGGGCTCTACGGCGCCGCCGGGGAGAGCCTTGGAGTCGGCGGCGACTGGACCGCATACACGGCGACCGTCTCGGGCAACCTCTCGATCACGGTGACGACCCCGGGGTTGACCCTCAATGGCGTCACGCTCCCGGCCGGAACATACACCATCACGGCGGGCTCGGCCTCGCTCGGCGGCTCGGGTGCGACGTCGTCGCCCAACTTCGCCGGCTCGGTCGCGATCTCGGCGACCGGAGCCACGGTGGACATTGGCCCCGGGACGGGGACAATCTCCGTCGGCGGTACGCCATTGAATCCCGCACAGGGGACGACTCTCGGGGGTTACACCGGCACGATCAATATCGCGGCCAATGCCGATGAGGACGACCTCGTCACGCTGCAAGGATCGGCGGCCCAGATCCTCCGGGTCGAGCCAACTCCCACGCCGATTTCCACCGACCAGAACACCCCCGTCACGATCGCGTCCGGCGTCCGGACGAGCCTCGACGGCACCTACACCGTCGAGGCCATCGCCCCGGCCGGCTGGACGGTGACGATCGATGCGGGCGGCAATATCACGGCGACCCCGGCCCCCGGGCTCCAGGGGGGGACCTACACGGTCCGGATCATCGCGCGATCGACCACGATTCCCGACCTTGTGGCGCAGGGGACCGTCGAGGTGACGATCACCCCCACGGCTCCGGGGCTGACCTTCGACGTGGCCGCGGACCCACTCTTCACGGTGCCGTTCAATGGGGCGCAGTTGCCCACGGCGTTCAACGCCTCGATCCGGAATCTCGGCCCGACCGCGGACGTTTACTCCCTCACCTTCTCCAACATCCCCGCCGGATTTTCGCTGCTCGCGAGCCGGACGAGCATCGCCATCCCGGCCGGGCTGCCGGGGGGCCTTGGCTTCTATCTCCAGCCCGATGGCACGCAACCCATCCCCGCGCCTGGGACGGTCCTCAGCTTCGACGTCACCGCGCAGGGGACTTCGGGGCAATCGATCACTCGGACCGTGACGTTCACAGTACCGGCCATCGACGCCGTCGTGGTGGCCGCCAGCCCGGGGTCCGTCGTTGCCACGCCGGGCGAGACGGTCCCCGTCGCGGTCACGATCACCAATGCGGGGAACGTCACCGAGACGATCGCCTTGACGGCGACGGCCCCGAACGGCCTGGCCGTGACCGGCCTGGGGACGTTGACGCTTGCTCCGGGGCAATCGATGACGGTTTCCGCGGACGTCACGCCATCGGCCGGGATTCCGCTGGGTAGCCAACTCGCGTTCGCGATCACGGCAACCTACGGAGCCTCGGGGTTGCAGACGGGCCTGACGATCCCTGTCAACGTGCAAATCCCCGGCGCGTCCGCCATCGCCGACGCGAGTGCTGCCGCCGGGGAACTCGGGCGAGGCGATCTCTCGACCCGGCTCGATGACCTGGGCGACGCGATCGCGGGGCTCGTCCAGAACCCGACGGACCCGGTCGCGAAGGGGCAGGCGGCGGCCGCGCTCGCCGCCGTGATTAACCTTCTCGGGGCCGACCCGTACATGGTCCAGATCCTCCCGGCCTTGCGGGCAGACGCCGACGCGCTGGCGCAGGCCGGCACGGCCGCCGAGGTGCGAACCGCGGTCTTGAAGCTCGGAGACGATCTCGAAATCGTCACCGCCAACCTCACCGCCGAGGCCGCCTATCCGTTCACGTTCTACTTCCTGACCAACAGCCAGGTCGGCCGGCCCCAGGTCGCGACGACCTATCAACTCGTCCTCCAGAATACCGGCAGCCAATCGACGACCTACGAGTTGAGCATCTCCGGGCTCCCCGACGGGGTGACGGGGGCCCTCAACCTTTCGACGATCACGCTCGGCCGGGGACAGGCCACGCCGGGCAACGGCGTCCCCGAGTTGATCGTCACGATCACCTCGACTTCGGCCACCGAGTTGGCCCCGTTCAGCTTCACGGTCACGGCCAGCCCGCAGGGGGCGCCGACGCTCGGGCAGACGATCACCGGGCAGTTCACGGTGCGGGCCGCGTTCGTCCAGGTGACTTCCGTCTCGACCGATCCCGCGTTCACCAACCCCGGCGGGCAGGTCACGGTCTCGGCCCGGGTCTTGAATGCGGTCAACAAGCAGCAGGAGGCCCTGGTCTCGTACGTCGTCAAGGACTCCGGCGGGGCGGTGATCTACACGTCCCAGGCGGTGCCGACCACGCTGAACGTGCTGTCGACATTGACCGACATCGACCTGGGAACCCTCGACACCACCGGCTTCGCGCTGGGCCAGGACACGATCCTGGTGACGGTGACCGACGCGTCTGGCGCGACCGTGCTGGCGACCGGAACCGGCTCGATCCTGATCGGCTCGCCGGTGACGGCGACCCTCACCACCACCCCGCCGGCCGTCCCGTCGGGTTCGCCGACGGTGACGACCACGCTCCAGATCGACGCCCGGCCGAACCTCCCCTCGGACTTGAACCTGGTCGGGCAGGCGTCGATCAGCGGGTCGTTGAACGTGGCGGTCTCGGGGAATTACGCCTATGTCGGGCTCACGGGAGGGATCGCCGTGGTCGACGTCAGCGACCCGGCCCACCCGATGGTCCTGTCGACCCTCTCCACCCCCGACCTCTCGGGCAGGCGGGTGGATTCGATCCAGGCCGACGGCGATCGACTGATCGTCCTGACCGACCAGGGGGGCACGAACTATGAGCTGCTCGTCTATTCGATCGCCACGCCGACCGCCCCGGCCGTCCTGGGCAAGACGGCCATCCAGGACAAGGATGGGAATACGCTCTCGGTGCTGAGCGAGATGTTCGTCTCGGGCGACCAGGTCTACATCTCCTCCCAGTTTTATCGATATTACACCTTCTTCGGGTATGTCTTCGCGCAATACGGCCAGAGCACGGTGGTCGACATCAGCGATCCGGCGAATCCGGCGGTCG
>CALKTZ010000298.1 GCA_937997355.1 uncultured Planctomycetales bacterium
AACTGGTTCTTCTGGTCGCTCTGGCTGGCGATCGCCCTGATCGCCGCCGCCTTCTATTACGGCAAGGCCGCGGACAATCGCAGCGCCTTCGTGCGTTGGCAGCCTCAGGTGCTCGAATTCTGGTCGGGGGTGAACATCTATGACAAGATGATCTTCCCGAACCCGCCGATCGTGCCGATCCTGATGACGCCGCTAATGCTGCTCCCGACGGTCCCCGCCGCGATGTGCTGGTTCGCGCTCAAGGTCGCCATGACGTCCGCCACGATGACGATGCTTTTCAACATCGTGCGGCCTCGGTCGAAGCCACTCCCCACCTTCTTCCGCTCCGCGGTGCTGGTGCTGAGCCTTCGACCGATCCTGGGGGACCTCCATCACGCCAACAATAACCTGGTCATCCTGTTCCTGGTGGTCTCGATGCTTCAGGCCTGGCGGAAAGGGCACGATATCCTCTCGGGGCTCCTCCTGGCGCTGGCGACCTCATTCAAGGTTACGCCGGCCCTCTTCTTCATCTACTTCGCCTATAAACGATCCTGGCGCATGTTCGGGGCGGGCCTGCTGGGGATGTTCCTCTTCCTGATCGTCGTCCCGAGCATCATCATCGGCCCGAGATTCAATGCGGAATGCCTGAAGACCTGGTGCGGCCGGATGGTCAGCCCGTATGTCGTCCGCAATGAGATGAGCGGGACCGAGATCAATCAGTCGATGCCGGGCGTCATGGTGCGGCTCCTGACCGACGTGAAGACCGGGTCGAACCGCTACGACGTCCATCACGACCTGAACGTGGCCTCCCTCTCCTCGCCGCTGGTTCGCAGGCTCTTGAAGGTGGCGGCGATTGGGCTCGTCCTGGTGCTCGCCGCCTTCTGCACCACGAAGTTTCACGGCCGGACCGATCCCCGGCTGCTCGGCGAGGTGGCGCTGGTCGTGCTGACGATGCTCTTCGTCTCGGAACGAAGCTGGAAGCACCATTACGTCACGCTGATCATCCCTTATACGTACCTGATGGCCGAGTTTTATTCGCCCCGGCTTCGGCCTGGCGGGAAGTGGTTCATCGCCTCCATCCTTGTCGCGTCCTTCGTCCTGATGGCCACGGCCTCCACCGAAGTCGGCGGCCTCTTCGCGGACGGGGAGGGGCACGAGATCGCGCAATATTACGGCGTCTTCCTGTGGGCGGGGGTCCTCCTCTACCTGGCGACGGCCTGGCGCGTCCTGGCCCGGCGGCATGAGCAGCCGGAGCAAACGCCGGAGGGTCCGGGATCGCCGATCCCGGACGCCCATTTCGGAACTCTCGGAGCCGGGCGGGAATCCCGACTCGAATATGGTTCGGGGACCTCGTGAGAGCCTGAACGCCTTCAAGGGAAGAGGCCCGCGTGTTCGAGCGGACCTCGTCCGAGGCGTCGGCGGCAAGGAGTTTCAATCCAGCAAGAAACGTATTTGCATGAGCGAGACAAGCCCCCGACGGGGGGGCGAGGGAGGAATTCGAGGAAGCCCAGGCCCTTGACTTCCGAAACGTTCGGAGGCAAACGGATGTCTTCGCGCGACAAATCCCCCGGGTAGCCGGTCCTCCCCGCTTGAGCGTTCGAGCGGCGAGATCCCGTCCATTTCTAATCGATTGATTGATTGATGACCGTCCGATTCCTCCATTCATCTCTTTTGGGAGGAGACGCGGTCAACGATCACCCGAGAAGCCGATCCGCCACAAAAAAAAGACGGTTTGTCGCGGCGGCGGCGCAAACTTCGACTGATTCCTTCGTCCGCTGGCAGGTCCCGATAACCAGGATGGTTTCGAAGGAGGGGACTGACGGCACGGCCAGCGTCGCATCGATCTTCACGTCGTACAATCAACTCTACACACGTTTGATTGCAGGCCAAGGAGGGCTATCATGTCGTCGCAAGAAAAACGTCGCGGTCGGCGAAAACTCTCGCCCGGAACCGAATCCCTGGAATCGAAGACCGTGCTGAGCGCCGGGATGGGGAGCACCTTCGCCATCGACCCCGGCGTGATCGCCAAGGCAGGGGGGGCCTCGACGGTCAAGTTCACGATCAACCCCGCCGATTTCCAGGCCCCCAAGGGGGGGAAGCTGGTCATCGGCATCGACGTCGCGGCGAGTACCAACAGCTCCGCCAAGCCCTCGATCGTTAGCGTGACGTCGAGCAACGGCTCGCCGGTCAGGCTCCAGCACGGCCGCTACAGCAAGGCCCTGGTCAAGGCGAATAACCTTTCGAGCAGGGACACCTCGGCCGTCCTGGCGACGATCCAGGTGCCCAAGTCGGGCCAGAAGCCGATCAACTACACCGTTCACGTGAAGGGGCTGAACAAGACGAGCGGTCAGTACCTCGTAGGCTTCTATCTCCCGGGCGATCTCAGCGGCGACGGCATCGTCGACAAGACCGACGTCGAGTCCCTGACCAAGCTGCTCGGGGCGAGCTCGACCTCCTCCAACTATAGCTTCGACGCCGACAGCAACCGAGACGGCAAGATCACGGTCCAGGACATGAAGCCGGCGCTCTCCAACGTCGGCGGCAAGGTCACGATCAGCCCGGTCGTGCAGGTGAACCTCGATCCCGCGAGCGATTCCGGCCTCCAGGATCGCATCACCAACATCCGGACCGTCACCCTCACCGGGACCGCCTCCCCCAACGCGAAGATCACCTTCGTGGAGACGGGCGGCAAGGCACCCACCGTTCAAACCACGGCCGATGCCTCCGGGAAATTCAGCGTCCAGGAAACCCTCGGCGATGGCAGCAACGTCTTCTCCGTCACCTCGACGGATAGCTTCGGCCAGACGATCTCCGGAAATATCGCCGCCATCACCTACTCGACGACCGCGCCGACCCAAACCACCACGACCTGACGCAAGCCGGGCCTCGTCAAACCGACCATAACCGAATCGGTTCGGGTGAAAGGGGCGCGCTCGCCGTCCCTTTCACCCTTGCTCATCTTGGAAATCCATCACGCGTAACGCGTGCCGAGCCGCCTCGGCCACATCGGCGACGGTGTCCGCCTCGCACGCGATCAAGGCGTTCCGGGCCTCCTCGGTTCCGATTCGACCGAGCGCCCAGGCCGCCGCCCCCCGCACCGTGGGATCCTCCTCCGCGTCCGCGAGCCGCCCGGCCAGCGCCGCCGTCGCTTCGTCGACCCGTCGCGTCCCCAGAATCAGCGAGGCGTTCCGGAGCAATCCCACGCGCTTCGTCCGCTTGAGCGCGGTCCCTTTCAGGCTCGCGGTCCATGCCGCACGATCGCGCGTCAGCCAATCGATCAGGTCGGGATCGGTCCAATCTTCTCGGCCGTGGAAGGAAACCATCGAACCGGCCGGGGCCTTGCGATTCCAGGGGCAGACTTCCTGGCAGATGTCGCAGCCGAACGCCCAACCGTGGAGCTGGTCGGCGAACTCCTCCGGGATTGGCCCTCGATGTTCGATCGTCCAGTAGCTGATGCAACGCCGCGCGTCGAGTTGATAGGGACCGGCAAACGCATCGGTGGGGCACGCTTCCAGGCAGCGCGTGCAAGTACCGCAATGGTTCGCCTCATGCGGCTCGTCGGCGACGAGTCCCCCCAGTCGCGCGAAATCTCGCTCCAGCAGTGGCGCGGAGTCGACGACCGCCCGCCCCTGAACGCCCGGATGTTCCGACTGAAGCCAGCGGAGCAGTTCCTCCAGCTTCTTCCACAGGACTTCGTGATAGTCGACCCCTCGTGCGTAACGGGCGATCCTCCCCTTCGCGTCGGATGTCGGCGGAGCATGGGGCTCGCCGTAAACGACGCTGACGACGACCACGCTACGAACGCCCGGGAGGAGTTGCTCGGGGTGGCGTCGGACCTCCGCCGATCGCTCCAGGTATTCCATCCCCGCCCGATATCCCTCGGCCAGCCATCCGAGGTAATGCCCATAGCCGGCGGGAGCAACCGCCGGCGCGATGCCGACGCCGTCGAATCCGAGGCGAAGGGCCTCGGCTTTCAGCAGGCCGGTCAATTCCAGGCGTGTTGCTTCATCCATCGGTCGAATGGCTGCCGAGACTCGGAGAGTCCGATCGGCCGGGATTTCGCGGTCCAGGCGTCCCGCGAAATCAGCTCACGTGAGTGCGCTCCAGCTCGCGAGACGATTTCACGCCGAGATTCTCGTAAATCCGACGCGTCGCATCCGAACGATTCAGGGTGTAGAAGTGGATCCCTCGCACGTTGTTGTCGAGGAGGTCGCGGCATTGCTCGGTCGCCCAGTGGATGCCGACCTTTTCGACCGCCTCGGGATCGTCGCCGCAGCGCGCGATCGCCCGGAGCAAACGCCCGGGGAATCGTGCCCCCAGGGCGAGCTCTCCCATCCTCATCAGGTTGTCCTTGGAGGTGATGGGCATGATCCCGGCGATGATCGGGATGCGAATCCCGGCCAGCTCGCAACGCTCACGGAAGTCGTAGAAGTCATGGTTGCTGAAGAAGAGCTGGGTGCAGATGTAATCCGCCCCCGCATCCACCTTGCGCTTGAAATGATCCATCTCCAGGAGCCGATTGGGCGTTCCGGGATGCCCTTCCGGGAATCCCGCCACCCCCACGCCGAAGCCCCGGCCATCGGCGCAATTCTTGCGGCCCTTCACAAATTGAACGAGCTGATCGGCATACTGGAAAGCATCCTGCAAGCGGTCATAATTCGCCTTGCTCTTCGGCGGGTCGCCGCCGAGGGCGAGGATGTTCTCGATGCCGGAGGAGGCGTAACGGTCGAGGATGCCGGCAAGCTCATCCTCCGAATGACAGACGCAGGTGAGGTGGGAAACGGCCGTGAGATTGGTTTCTCGCTGAATCCGCACGATCAGGTCGTGGGTCCGCTCGCGAGTCGAGCCCCCCGCGCCGTAG
>CALKTZ010000299.1 GCA_937997355.1 uncultured Planctomycetales bacterium
CCCTCTCGACCTCTCTCTCGGCGGTCACCGTGCATCGCATCACCGCCTCGTATTCCGGCGATGCCCAATTCGCGGCCAGCCAAACCGGCGATATCACCACCTATGCCGGAATCGGGACCGATGGTTACAGCGGCGACGATGGCCCGGCGACAACGGCCTCGCTGAATCTGCCGCACGGAATCGCACTCGACGCCGACGGAAACCTCTTCATCGCCGACACGAACAACCATGTCATCCGCGAGGTCATCAAGGCGACCGGTACGATCATCACGGTTGCCGGCAACGGGACGCAGGGGTACGGAGGAGATGGTGATCTCGCCATCGATGCGATGCTCAATGCACCGTACTCGGTCGCCATCGGCCCGGATGGGAACCTTTACATCTCCGACGCGATCAACAACCGGATCCGCATGGTCGAGAAATCGACGGGCAAGATCTCCACGGTCGCCGGGAATGGCAACGCGGGCTTTGCGGGAGACGGTTTGTCGGCCGGGGATTCGGGGGTGGAATTGAATAATCCGCGCGGATTGACGTTTGACGCCGCGGGCAACCTGTTCATCGCCGATGTCTACAACAACCGAGTTCGAGAGATCGTCAAGTCGACCGGCAAAATCATCACCGTCGCCGGAGATGGAACCGCCGGGTACGACGGCGAAAACCTCTCGGCGACAGCCTCCTCGCTGAATGGTCCGAGAGAAGTGGCGGTCGACGCCGCGGGGAATCTCTTCATCGGCGACACGGACAATAACCGCGTCCGCGAGGTGATCCACTCCACCGGGACCATGATCACGGTGGCGGGGACGGGGGTAGCCGGCTACAGCGGCGATGGCGGCCCCGCAACCTCGGCCAGGCTCTTCTCGACGCTGGGCGTGGCGTTGGACGCCCAGGGCAATCTCTTCATCGCCGACAACAGCAACCAGGTGATCCGCGAGGTCCTGCGGGCGACCGGCGAGATCGCGACAATCGCCGGCAACGGGACGGCGGGGGATAGCGGCGACGGCGGCCCCGCGACCTCCGCACAAATTTCCAATCCCCGCGGGATGGTCCTCGACTCGATGGGGAACCTCTACATCACCGACGCCAGCAACAGCAAGATTCACCTGGTCACTCTCCCCCTCGTGGTCCGCTCCACCCCCACCACAACTCACCTGAGCGCCTCAAGCTCCCCCACCGCCGGCCAGCCGGTCACGCTGAGCGCCTCGGTCACGGTCGATGCCCCGGGGAACGGCGTCCCGAGCGGGACGGTGAGCTTCTTCGAGGGCTCGACCCTGCTCGGAACCGGGATGCTGAGTTCCTCTGCGACAACATCGATCACCGTCTCGGACTTCACCGAGGGGGTTCACTCGATCCACGCGATTTATTCCGGGGATTTACGATTCGCGGGGAGCAATTTCAGCACGATTGAAACCGTGGCGGGGAATGGCTCTTCGGGCTACAACGGAGACCATGGGATCGCGACGACCGCGCAGTTGAATCTCCCACACGGGGCGGCCGTCGATGCCGACGGCAATCTCTTCATCGCCGACACCAACAACCAGCGCATCCGCGAGGTGGTAAAGGCCACGGGCGAAATCATCACTGTCGCGGGGGACGGCACGGCGGGCTTCAGCGGCGATGGATCGGCGGCCACCGGCGCGCAGCTCTGGCAGCCCTACGCCGTGGTGGTCGATTCAGCGGGCAATCTCTTCATCGCCGACTCGTCGAATAACCGGGTGCGCGAGGTGGAGAAGGCCACGGGCAAGATCTTCACGGTCGTGGGAGCGGGGGCCGTCGGCGGCTCGACGGTCACGCTCGCCGATCCGCGGGGGCTGTCGCTCGACTCCGACGGCAATCTCTACATCGCCGATCTTAGAAACCAGCGGATCGTCGAGTTGGTGAGAGCGACCGGCGAGGTAATCGTCATCGCGGGGAACGGCACCGCGGGATACAGCGGTGACGGCGGTTCGGCGACCGACGCTCGACTCAACGGGCCGCGCGATGTTGCCGTCGACCTGGCCGGCAATGTCTACATCGCCGATTCTGTCAATAACGTTATCCGCAAGGTGGACAGGGCCACCGGCAAGATTTCCACCGTCGCGGGCACGGGGATCGGCGGCTACAGCGGCGATGGCGGATTGGCCACCGACGCACGACTGAGCTCTTCGCTGGGAGTCGCCGTCGATACGCTGGGGAATATTTTCATCACGGACAATGACAATGCCCTCATTCGCGAGGTCGTCAAGGCGACCGGGCAGATCATCACCGTCGCCGGCAACCGGACGGCCGGCTACGCCGGCGACGGCGGTCCCGCCATCTCCGCCTCCCTCAGCAATCCGAGAGGCCTGGCGTTCGATGCCGATGGCAATCTCTACATCACCGATGCCAATAACAGCGCGATCCGGAAAGTCCTGGCAAACGTCTCCAGCCTGAATCTCAACGTTCAGGCCCCAACCCCCACTCCGACACCGACTCCCACGCCTACGCCTACCCCCACACCGACTCCAACCCCCACCCCGACACCGACTCCCACGCCTCCATCCATCACGCTGACCTCATCCACAACGTCGCCTGCGTATGGTCAGCTCGTGGTTTACACGGCGATCGTCCAGGCGACCACCTCGGGCGCGGGCACGCCAACGGGCACTGTTCTCTTTTTGGATGGGATCACGGTGCTCGGTTCGGCCCCGCTCGTGGGGGGGCAGGCCTCGTTCTCGGCGCCGATCTATGGAGTGGGATCGACTCACACCATCATCGCCAGTTATCAGGGAGACGATCAATTCACCGGCGCACAGTCGGCGGGCGTGACGGAAACGGTCATCAAGGCAGACGTCGAGGTCGCTCTCTCGGTCACCCCCGCCTCGACCGCGAGGCGACAGATTCGAAGCTATGCGGTCAACGTCATCCTCGCCAATCATCAGGGAGGTTTGGATCCCTCATCGGGCACGATCACGTATTACATCGATGGCCGCGTCTTCATGAAACGGAAGGTCACCGGCGACCAGTCGCGAGTCATCATTTCCGCAAGGGCGCTGCAAGGGCACACCATCACGGTTCGCTATCGCGGCGATGCGAACTTCAATGGAGCCAAATCCCAGACATTCCGCATCACCAAAAGGGGGATTCAGCCCGTCAATCGGACCGTCCTGATCCGCGCAAAGCATGCGATCCACCACCACGGCCGGCGGCGCTGAGCTGAGTTGGTAAAGCCCTCTCGGGGTCTTTCCCGAGAGGGCTACTCGATCAGACCAGCCCGGCCGCCGCGGGGGCGTCGAGCAGCCAAGCGACCTTGGACGCCACGGTTTGAAGCAGGGATGCCGGAAGTCTGGGTGTAACCGGTCCGTTCAGGGCTTGCTGGACGGCTTCGGCCTTATGGGGGCCGGTGGCCAGGATCAGAATCGATCGCGCCGCGAGGATCGTGGAAATCCCCATGGTGAGGGCCCGAGGGATCACCCGATCGACACCGCCGAAATCTCGCGCGGCGTCCGCGATGGTCTGAGGATGAAGTTGCGTCAGGCGTGTCGGCAACTTGAGGGCGTCTTCAAGTGAAAGTTCGCTCGGCTCGTTGAACGCGATGTGCCCGTTCCGGCCGATCCCGAGAAGCTGAATGTCGAGGCCGCCGTCGGCTTCGATCCAGCGTTCATACTCGGCGACGTGCTCGGCGACGAATCGCTCCGGAACGGTGCCGTCCAGGAGATGGGCACGATTCGGCAGGAGATCGGTCTTCGAGAAAAGATGCCGATCCATGTAGCTGCGGTAGCTCTTCGAATCCACCGGGCTGATCGGATAGTACTCGTCGAGGTTGTACGTCACAACATCCCGAAACGAAAACTCCTCGGCCCGATGCCTGGCGGCCAAATGGGCGTAGACCTTCTCCGGGGTCGACCCTGTGGCCAGCCCTAATACAGCCTTGCCTCGTTCGGCGGTCGCGGCCCGGATCACCTCGACGATCCGTTCGGCCGCGGCACGGCTGGCCGCTTCCGCGTCCGGATAGATCTCAACGGGCATGCCGGCTCGTTGCAAGGAATGGACGTCAGCAGACATCGTCGAGTCACTCCAGGCGAGATCATCTCGTCGATGGCAACGTCCATGACCGGCATTTCGAAGCTCGGGGCTTCGGTCGAACGGGTTGGTGCGCCATCGACGATGGGGTTATCGGGCGGTTCAGGATGAGCTTACGGCCGTTGCCTTGGGGCCTGGCCCGTTGGCGGCAAGGGGCGCCGGTGTCAGGCTGGTCGCGGCGGCATTCTCGGGAGACGGGGCGGCATTCGCCGGGGTGAGATAGCCGCTCAAATATCCGAGCGCCAGGTGAATAGGGTCCCTGGCCGACGCCTGGCAACGCTCGGGATTGAAGGACTCAATCTGGTAGAGCTCGACGCCGACGAATCGGTCTTCCGTACGATGGGCACGCCCCGAAATGCTGTGCCCCTCGGCCCATTCGCGAGCGAGGGCCGCATAGGCCCGGCCATGGTGCGAACAGTACTGGGTGTAGTCGGTCAGAAGAACCTGCGATGCATGGCAGTGGATGGCCCATTCCTTGGTGCGTTCCGCCTCGCCGTCGTAGCTGAAATATGCGTTCGGCTGCGGCAGCGGCCCCCAGGGAGTCCAGCCGCTGAGGACGAGAGTGTCGTTCAGCTTGGCGCCGAGCAGGCCGATCGCCGCCAGCGAGCGGGTTACCCGGTGGGCGACGTGGGCGTCATTATTGGGGGGGACGATCAACGCACCGGGGCGTCGCTTCACAAACCATTCGACGACCTTGTCGATATCGTCGGAGGTTGGTGCGTAGCCGGGCATCCGGTACCCTTCGAGATCCCAGCAGACCGACTCGGCCCCCAGGACCTTGCATTCCAGTTGGAATTCGGATTCGCGCACCGAGATCTTCTTCTGGTCGTTGAGCCAGGGGGCGGCGACGTTCCGCTCTCCTGCATAAACGAGGACTTCGATCACGAGCAAACCACGCCGGACC
>CALKTZ010000300.1 GCA_937997355.1 uncultured Planctomycetales bacterium
AGCCGTTCAGATCCACCTCGAATCCGATCGGGTCCCCTTCCTTCGCCCAGCGGCTCCGCACCCACTGGAACTCCCCCAGCCCCGGGGGAAAAAGCTCATTCAACGATCGATTGATGGAATTTTGGACGAGCAAGAGGCCCTTGAGGATGTTCGACTTCCCCGTGGCGACCGATCCGATGAGCAGATTGATCGGATGGAGCGGGAACTCGCTCCGCACATGATTGCGATAGTTTTCGAAACAGACCTTGGTGATCATGCTGAACGCGAAATCTTTGGTGTCACTGGAGTGCTTGACGCGAATCAATCTGATCTCAATCATAACCTTCGGAACACGTCGAAGATAGCTTGTGGATTGCCGGCCCGATCGTCGGCCGATTTGCCCCGTCCCGTCCCGGCAAACACCGAACATACCGGCTTACCGGGGCTTGCCCCGCGCGGGCTCGCGGGCATCGCGGATCACGTAACGCGACTTGCAGTCCACCCGCACCGTCCTGGTGATCGGCTTTCCTCCCGTGGGGACCTCGAAGGTGAGGTCGGCCGGACGCCCCTGCTCGTGGATCCGCCCTTCGCTCGATTCCAGGGTGAAGTCCCGGTCGGCGAACCGGTAGGAGATGGTCATGCTCGACCGATTCACGATCTCCACCGCCACCACCAGGGTTCGGGGCCGGGCGAAGATCTGGACCGCGTAGTAGAAGCCGGTCTTCTCGCTGCGGGCCACGCCCATGCCGGCCTCGGTCACGTCGGGGTCGAGCATGTTCCGGCGATGTCCCGGCGAGTTCTCCCAGGCTTCCACGAAATGCCTGCCCAGCTCCTCCGTGGTGAACCCGAACGTGTGGAACGAATAGCCGATGTTCTCGGAAATCAGGCTGAATTCATATTCGTGCTTGTTCGCGCGAAGTCCCGCGTCCTGGCCGTCGGCCGCGTGGCCGTAGCGGTTGTTCCCGGCCATGAATTCGGCGAAGTCGCGGGCCGTGTCGGCCAATTTCGGGTCGAGGGCCAGGCGGGGCTGTTTCTCCTTCTCCCGGAAGGCGTTCGTCATGACGAGAAAGTCGCGAGCCACGGCCTTCAGGTCGGGCACCTTCTCGTCGGGCGCTCGCTCAAGCTGGACATCGACCACCTCGACCTCGGAGTCGGGGGGCGCGGCCTGGGCGCGGCCCGTCGCCGGGGCGAGCAGGATCAGGCAGGCGGCGAAGATGACCGGCATCGCATCGCGGCACATGATTGATCTCGGCCAGGGCCAGGGGGATGAGGTCCTGGATCAATCATAACGCAATTCCGGCATCCGGGAAAAAGAGGACGGCACCGATCAGAATATGGTAAGGCCGGAGCGGAAATGGGGACTGGCTCGCCGGTCGGACGTATCGGCGGGGTCGGAAGACCCGCGCCGATCGGAAGGAGGGGCTTCGGCGAAGCCGGGTGCTCCGCGCGAAACGCGGCCTCACGGCAGGTCGAACAGCATCACCTCGGCCGGTTGCGACGCGACGAGATCGAGCGCGGATTCCTCGCTGACGGCCGCGCCGTCGCCGACGGCGAGCGGCTGGCCGTTCAAGGTGATTCCCCCCTTCAATACCTGAATCCAGGCGTGTCGTCCGGACTCCAGAGCGTGGGAAACCCGGCCCGACTCGCCGAGCGAGGAGACATAGACCGTGGCATCCTGACGGATCGACAGCGAGCCGTCCCGGCCGTCGGGCGAGGCGATCGGGCAGAGCTTGTCACGCCTCAGTTCTTCCGAGAAGGGGCGCTGGTCGTATCGGGGAGGATGCCCCGCGCGATCGGGCATGATCCAGACCTGGTAGAAGTGGACCGGATCGGTCGGCGAGGGGTTGAACTCGCTGTGCCGGATGCCGGTCCCCGCCGTCATCACCTGGACCTCGCCGGGGTTCAACGGAGCCCCGTTCCCCAGGCTGTCCTTGTGGGCGAGCGTCCCTTCGAGGACATATGTGAGGATCTCCATGTCGCGGTGCCCATGGGTACCGAACCCCTGGCCCGCCGCGACCCGGTCTTCGTTGATGACCCGCAAGGGGCGGAAGCCCATGTGCGCCGGGTCGTGGTAATCGCTGAACGAGAAGGTATGGCGGGTGTCGAGCCAGCCATGCTGGCCGTGTCCCCGCTCGGAAGACGGCCGAACGGTGATCATGAAATTCCCTTGTTCCAAAGATTCAACTGGTTGGGATGCGAGTTTCTCGGTTTCAGCGCGCCGCCAGCTTGGCGGCGATCTGGGTCACATGCTTCCCCTGGAACCGGGCGATGG
>CALKTZ010000301.1 GCA_937997355.1 uncultured Planctomycetales bacterium
CGATTTCCGCCGAAAAGCGTGGCATTGGCGTGACTGCGCCCTCGAACGGCGATGGCTGCGAATCCGGAGGAAGTGGCGGTATCGATGGTGCTGGGATCCTAAATTTGATTCTTCGCGAGCTCCGGAGGTCCCTCGCGGCGGAGACGCATTCGGCGTCGAGGATGTCGCTAGAAACAGGATGATGGATTGATCGTGCTCGATTGCACGCCCTCGAATGGGCTAGGCTCATGAAGGCTCCGGGGGTATCATTCGGACGATTTCAACGTGCCTCCTCGCGCGGTCCGGCTGCATGTTCGTCGGCGCGAAGGAACGCGAGGCCGATTACGTCCAGGATGCCACGGATCACTTCTCGACGCCCCGCCGCTTCCCACGAATGGCGGGAGAGCCAGGGATTGGGTTTTCTGGAGATTGCATTCGATGAAGACGCCCTTCTTCCGCAAGCTGATCACGATGGCCGACCGGCCGCCATTCCGGCCGCTGCTGGCGGCCCTGTACAACATCGCTGCGGCGAAATCGACCGGCGGGAAGCTGAGCGTTTTCTACGACCAAGGCTACTGGTTCTTCCAATGCAATGGGATGCGTTTCGCAGGGTCCGATCGGTTCGACTTCCACCGTTGGCACATCGACAACCTGCCGCAGCGGGTTGAGCTTCTGGAGAAGGACCACGCCGGGTGGTGTCACCTATATCACCCGAAGCCGGGTGACATCATCGTCGACGCCGGCGCCGAGATCGGTTCCGACACCCTGCTCTTCGCACGCGCGGTCGGAGCCTCAGGGCGGGTGATCGCGATCGAAGCGCATCCCCGGACGTTCTCCCGACTCGTCGCCACGCTGCGGGCGAATCGACTCACCAATGCGACGGCCATTCACGCCGCGATCGCAGACAAGGGCGGAGAGCTCAGGATTACCACGGACGAAGGGATGGAGTCCAATTTCCTCACCGAGGATGGCGAAGGCTCTCTGGTGAGGGCGGACACTCTGGACAATCTACTCCGAGAATTTCAATTTCCCAGAATCGATCTCCTCAAGATGAATATCGAGGGGGCGGAGCAACTCGCGATCCGGGGGATGGACGAGAC
Organism: uncultured Planctomycetales bacterium; assembly: GCA_937997355.1. Lineage (GTDB taxonomy): Bacteria > Planctomycetota > Planctomycetia > Isosphaerales > Isosphaeraceae > CALKTZ01. The sequence continues at coordinate 1,080 of CALKTZ010000301.1, forward strand.
GATCGCCAGGACGAAGCATGTCGTCATCGCATGCCACGACTTCCTCGCGACTCAAAAGGACAAGGACTGGTTCAGGACGAGGGAGGCGGTTCGCAGCTATCTTGAAGGTCATCACTTCGAGGTCGTCCAACGAACCGACGTCCCTGCCTACGCGGCCGACCACCTGCACGGCCGACGGCGGGAATAGCCTTCCGTCCCCCGCCAAGCCGTTCGTCGTCACCGATTTTCGGGATCGCCCCCCTCCCGGGGTGGTGGACGCCGCCGACGACTTCTCAAGGCCGGGATGGACCGGCATGGTCCTGATCCC
>CALKTZ010000302.1 GCA_937997355.1 uncultured Planctomycetales bacterium
ACCGGAGACGATCCCGGCCTCGACGCCGGACGCCTTGAGCGTGGTCCCCGCGCGTTCCAGGTTGTCGATCGCGTCGAGCAAGTCACGCGCGAGCGACCCCACGGCGTAGACCCGATCCGTATCCGCCTGCTGCTTGGCGCGCTTCTGGTAGTTGGCGAAATCCGCCCGGCTGCGCAGCAGTTGATCGCGGTATTCGTCGCGTTCCTTGACGAGCTCTGCGTATTTTTCGTCCGACATGTCTTTCACTCCATGCGGACTCCCCGCGGAGTCGGCACTGCCATTCGGTGTACCGGTAGTTCGGCCGGCTGCCGTCCCCTCGTCGTCAGGATTGGGTTTCCCGAACATCGATGATCGTCTCCTGGCTCGATCGAACGCCTGCAAAACGGATGTGCTCATCGGGGAAGGCGCAACTCCGCCTGCCCGGCGGAGCTTCGACGATTCCCTCATTTGCAAGACGCTCTACACATTCACGTTGTCCGATGATTCCGTCTCTTCCGTGAAGTAGTCGCGGAGTTTTTCGAAGAAGCTCTTGCGACGGGGGCTGACCTGCTCGTGTTCGATCTCGGCGAATTCGCGGAGCAGCTCTTCCTGCCGAGCGGTCAGATGTCGAGGGGTTTCCACCACGACTTCCACCAGTTCGTCCCCTCGACCCCGTCCGTTGATATCGGGCATGCCCCGGCCCTTGATCTTCAAGACTTCGCCGCTTTGCGTACCCCTGGGGATCGAAAGCGACTCGGGGCCATCGAGCGTGGGGACCTCGATCTCCGCCCCGAGGGTGGCCTGCGCGAAGCTGATCGGGACTTGCGTGAAGAGATCGTTGCGGCGACGTTCGAAGAACGGATGCTTGCGGACCAGGACCTGGATGCGGAGGTTTCCTCGGGGCGCGCCCGGGTCGCCGGCTTCTCCCTGATTTCGCAACTGAAGCCACATCCCGCTTTCCACGCCGGGGGGGATGGGGACCTGGAGCTGGGCCATGACCGGGGAACGCCCGGCTCCTCGGCATTTCTGGCAGGGGTCGGTGATCCGGGTCCCATTCCCGCCGCAGGCGGGGCAGGTGGTGGCCACCTGGAAGAAGCCTCGGGACTGCACGATCTGCCCTCGGCCCCCGCAATAATTGCAGGTCGTGGGGCTGGTCCCCTTGCGGGCGCCGGTCCCTTCGCATTCCGTGCAGGGATCTTGCCGGCTCACCTCGACCGAGCGAGTCGCCCCGCGCGACGCCTCGACCAGGTCGATCTCCAGCTTCATCAGCAGGTCGGCGCCCGGACGAGGCCCTCGCCTCCGTTCGCCGAAAAGATCGCCGAAGAGGCCGCCGCCGAAGATGTCGCTGAAGGCCGACATGATGTCGTCGGCCGACTGGAAGTCGTGGACCGCCGAACCTTCGAGGCCCGCATGGCCGTAACGGTCATAGCGCGCGCGTTTGGCCTGATCCGAGAGGACCTCGTAGGCCTCGGCCGCTTCCTTGAACCGCCGGTCGGCGTCCTGATCACCGGGGTTACGGTCCGGGTGGTACTTGAGCGCCAGTTGCCGGTAGGCCTTCTTGATCTCCTCGGGGGAGGCGTCCTTCTTGACACCGAGGACTTCATACAGATCGCGCTTCGACGTAGCCATCGGCATGGCGTCTCACAAATCCTCGTGGATGGTTTCAGTCAGGGGAGGGAGGTGCCCTGCCAGATGGTCACCTCATCACCATAGCATATTGAAACGACTCGCGTCATCCGGAGCATGCGAGATGTCTCATCGAGTGATTCGAACCGACAGCCCGCTGATTAAGAGTCAGCTGCTCTGCGACTAGGATGCCATGAAGCGATCATGGCAGGATTCCGCGTATCTGATCTCAGGGGCAGTGATAAAAATGGCCGGGAGATCCCACCCCAATCGGAGCGACAACCCCGGCCATCCATTTTCCACGATTCCGGAAACCGAATGTTTTGGCTTCGGTTCGGCTTAGCGAACCGAGCCTTCGACGCGGCCGGCTTCCTTCTCGTCGTCCTTGATGTTGGTGATCATGGCCTCGGTGGTCAGCATGAGCGCCGAGATCGAGGCGGCGTTCTGGAGGGCCGAGCGGGTGACCTTGGTCGGGTCGATGATGCCGGCCTCGAACATGTCGACGTAGTCGCCGGTATTCGCGTTGAAGCCGATCGCGCCGCCGCGGCTCTTCACCTCGTCGGCGATGACCGCGCCGTCATTGCCGGAGTTGGCTGCGATGTGCCGGACCGGCTCTTCGAGCGAGCGGAGGATGATCGCGGCGCCGAGCTTCTCGTCGCCGGTCAGCGACTCGTGGACCTTCTCGACGGCCGGGATGGCACGAAGCAGGGCCGTGCCGCCGCCGGGGACGATCCCTTCCTCGGCCGCCGCTCGGGTGGCGTGAAGGGCGTCTTCGATGCGGGCCTTGGTCTGCTTCATGTCGGCTTCCGTGGGGGCACCGACCTGAATCAGGGCGACGCCGCCGGAGAGCTTGGCGAGCCGTTCCTGAAACTTCTCCTTGTCGTACTCGCTCTCGGTCTCCTCGATCTGGCGGCGGAGCTGGTCGATCCGGCGCTGGATCTCGGCCTTGTTGCCCGCCCCCTGGATCAGCGTGGTGCTGTCCTTGTTGACCTTCACCTGCTTGGCGCGGCCGAGCTGGTTGAGCTGGAGGTTTTCGAGCTTGAGCCCGAGGTCTTCGCTGATGACCGTGCCGCCGGTCAGGATGGCCATGTCTCCCAGCATCGCCTTGCGGCGATCGCCGAAGCCCGGGGCCTTGACCGCGCAGATGTTGAGGATTCCGCGGAGCTTGTTGACGACGAGGGTCGCCAGCGCTTCGCCGTCAACATCCTCGGCGACGATCAACAGCGGCTTGCCGGACTGGGCCACCTTCTCCAGCAAGGGGACCATCTCGCGGAGGCTGCTGATCTTCTTCTCGTGGAGGAGGATCAGCGGATCTTCGAAGAGGACCTCCATGGTGGTCGGGGAGGTGACGAAGTAAGGGCTCAGGTAGCCCTTGTCGAACTGCATCCCCTCGACGAACTCCAGGGTGGTCGAGGCGGTCTTGCCTTCCTCGACGGTGATCACGCCATCGCGGCCGACCCGTTCCACGGCGTCGGCGAGCATGCTGCCGACGGTCGCGTCATTGTTGGCCGAGATCGCGCCGACCTGGGCGATCTCCTCTTTCTTGGAGACCGGACGCGAAACCTTCTCGGTGATCTCGGCGATGGCGGCCTCGACGGCCTTCTCGATCCCGCGCCGGACGGCGGTCGGGTTCGCCCCCGCGGTGATGTACTTGAGCCCTTCGCGGTAGATCGCGCGCGCCAGGATCGTCGCGGTGGTGGTGCCGTCGCCGGCGATGTCCGAGGTCTTGGAGGCGACCACGTTGACGAGCTTGGCGCCCATGTTTTCGAACGGGTCGCTCAGCTCGATCTCCTTCGAGACCGTCACGCCGTCCTTGGTGACGAGCGGGCCGCCGAAGGACTTGTTCAGGATGACGTTACGCCCCGTGGGCCCGAGCGTCGTCCCCACGGCGTGGGCGAGGGTGTCAACCCCCTCGAACATCTTCCGACGGGCCGCATCGGAAAAAATCAGTTGTTTGGCCACGGACGAATGCTCCTCGATTGAAAATCCATGAGTACTCTGGTCTGAACCGGATCAGATGTTTCGCGAGGGGGTGCCTCGATCCACAGCCTTATTTGACGACCTTTGCCAGGATGTCGGACTCGCGGAGGATCTTGATCTCCTCGCCGTCGACCTTGATCTCGGTCCCTGAGTACTTGCCGAAGAGGACTTCGTCCCCGACCGCGACGCCGATCGCGGCCCGCTCGCCCGAATCCAGCAACTTGCCGGGGCCGACCGAGAGGACCTTGCCGCGCTGCGGCTTTTCCTTCGCCGTGTCGGGCAACACGATCCCGCCGGCCGTCTTTTCCGCGGCCTCGATCTGCTGAATGACGACCCGGTCTTCCAACGGACGAATCTTGAGAGCCATGATCTCGCTTCCTTATGAATGTCGAATGATTCGCTGATGATCGATTGTGGAGAAGTCCTCCCCCATTTCGATTGGAAGGGGGAGGATAATGTTCCGTATGCTCGGGGCAAACGCCGGGGGATTGATTACATCATCCCCATGCCACCCATTCCGCCCATGCCACCCATTCCGCCCATGCCACCCATTTCAGGACCATGGTGATGGTCGTGGCCGCCGGCGGCTTCCTTCTTCTTGGGGGGTTCGGCGATCAGGGCCTCGGTGGTCAGCAGCAGGCTGGCGACCGACGCGCCGTTCTGGAGGGCCGAGCGGGTCACCTTGGCGGGATCGACGATCCCGGCGGCGATCAGGTCGCCCCAGACGTTGGACTCGGCGTCGTAGCCGAAGTTGGCCTTGTCGCTCTTCTTGATCTTGTTGACGACGACCGAGCCGTCGATCCCGGCGTTTTCCGCGATGTAGCGGGCCGGCTGCTCGACCGCCCGACGGATCAGGTCGATGCCGAACTGCTCGTCCCCTTCACCCTTCAGCTTGTCGAGCTGCTTGGAGGCCCGGATCAGGGCGGTGCCGCCGCCGGCGACGACCCCTTCCTCGATCGCGGCTCGGGTGGCGTGGAGGGCGTCCTCGACGAGCGCCTTCCGCTCCTTCATCTCGGTCTCGGTGGCGGCCCCGACGTTGATCTGGGCGATCCCGCCGGCGAGCTTGGCGAGCCGTTCCTGGAGCTTCTCGCGATCATACTCGCTGTCGGTCTGGCCGATCTCGCGGCGGATCTGCTCGGCGCGACCCTTGATGGCGTCGGCGGTCCCGAGCCCTTCGACGATCGTGGTGTTCTCGCTGTCGATCGTGATCTTGCGGGCGCGGCCGAGGTCGGAGAGGGGGATCGCTTCGAGGTCGACGCCGAGATCCTTGAAGATCGCGGTCCCGCCGGTGAGGGTGGCGATGTCGCCGAGCATGGCCTTGCGGCGATCGCCGTAGCCAGGGGCCTTGACGGCGGCAACCTTCAGAATGCCCCGGAGCTTGTTGACGACGAGGGTCGCCAGCGCTTCGCCTTCGATGTCCTCGGCGATGATCAGC
>CALKTZ010000303.1 GCA_937997355.1 uncultured Planctomycetales bacterium
GTGCTGCACTTGCTCTACAGCCGGTTCTGGCACAAGGTCCTCTTCGACCGGGGGCTGGTGAGCACCCCCGAGCCGTTCCAGCGGCTGATCAACCAGGGGATGATCCTCGGCGAAGTGGAGTATTTTGTAGACTTCGTTGATCCGAGCAACGTCACAACCAAGTTTGATTCCAATAATTTAGAAATCAAGAAACTCATTCGCTTTGTCGATTCAGAGAATCGCCATTTCATATCACATAGCGACACGTATACAAAAGAGTTTCGATCTTACTTTCCCTTAGGGAATCTCGAACTCCCTCTGCCCCAAGATCAAGTTGAAATAAGGGTAAATAAGGTTTTTTGGAAAGAGCATCCCGATATTGAAATATCGGGTAGTGCTCAGAAGATGTCGAAGAGCCGGGGGAACGTGATCAACCCCGACGTCGTGGTCCGAGACTACGGCGCCGACAGCCTCCGACTCTACGAGATGTTCATGGGGCCGCTCGAAGCGGTGAAGCCCTGGAGCATGAAGGGGGTCGAAGGGGTCTATCGGTTCCTGGGCCGGGCCTGGCGAATGATCGTCGACACCGATTCCGACGTGATCGAGCTCGATCCCAAGGTGCAGGACGTCGAGCTTTCCCGCGAGCAGGCGAAGGTCGTGGCGCGAACCGTGGCGGCAGTCACCGAGAATCTCGACGGCATCCGGTTCAACTCCGCGATCAGCCGCCTGATGGAGTTCGTCAACTTCTTCACGGGGCAGGAGACGCGGCCGAAGCAGGCCATGGAAACCTTCTCGCTGCTCCTCTCGCCGCTGGCTCCTCACCTGGCGGAAGAGCTCTGGGAGTTGCTCGGGCATTCGACGACTCTCGCCTTCGAGCCCTGGCCGACGTTCGACGAGTCGCTCCTCAAGGACGACGAGATCGAGCTGCCCGTCCAGATCAACGGCAAGCTCCGGGCGCGGGTGATGATGCCCGCCGACGCCGATCAGGGCCGGATGGAAAACCTGGCTCGAAGCGACGCCCGGATCGCGCCGTTGCTGGAGGGGAAGACGGTGCGCAAGGTTGTCGTGGTGCCCGGGAAGATGGTCAACTTCGTCGTCGGATGATCCTTGGAATCGATTGCGAGAATCGGTATGCCGCGTTCGCGATACATCATCGGCATCGACCTGGGGACGACGAACTGCGCGGTGGGCTACGTCGACACCAAGGGGCGCGAGAAGCCGTCGGCGGATATCCGCGTCTTCAACGTGCCGCAACTCGTGGCGCCGGGAGAAACCGCGCCTCGATCGATGCTCCCCTCGTTCCTCTATCTGCCGGGGCAGCACGACCTTCCCCCGGGGGCCGCGCAACTCCCCTGGGGAGATGGCGGAGGGCGGATCATCGGGGAGTTCGCCCGGATTCAGGGGGCGCGGATTCCCGGCCGATTGGTCTCCAGCGCCAAGAGCTGGCTCTGTCACGCGGGGGTCGACCGCGAGGCGAACATCCTCCCCTGGGGAAGCCCCCCCGAGGTGGAAAAGGTTTCCCCCGTCGAGGCGTCGGCCGCGTATCTGAGGCATATCCGGGACGCCTGGAACGACACGTTCGCCAAGGGAGATCCGAGCCATCGTCTGGAGGAGCAGGAGATCGTCCTCACGGTCCCCGCATCCTTCGACGAGGCGGCGAGGGAGCTGACGATCGAGGCCGCCAAACGTGCGGATTTCAAGTCGATCACCCTGCTGGAAGAGCCGCAGGCGGCCTTCTACTGCTGGATCGTGTCGCATCAGGACCGTTGGCAGCGCGAGGTGCGCGCCGGGGAATTGATCCTCGTTTGCGACATCGGCGGTGGCACGACCGACTTCAGCCTGATCACGGTCGTCGAAACCCCGACCGGGCCGGGGTTCCGTCGGGTCGCGGTCGGCGATCACCTGATGCTCGGCGGCGACAATATCGACCTGGCCCTGGCGCATCACGTCGAGAAGAAGCTCGGCGGTGCCCGGCTCGATTCCGAGCAGTGGAGCGCGCTGCGCTTCGCCTGCCGGACGGCCAAGGAGAAGCTGCTCGGCGAAGCGGATACGCCGTCGAAGCTCGAACGCTGGCCGGTCACGATCGCCGGGCGAGGCTCGCGGATCATCGGCGGGAGCATCCAGTCCGAGCTGACCTACCAGGAAATCGAATCGATCGCCACCAACGGCTTTTTCGCGAGCGTGGGACGCGGCGAGGAACCCGCGCGTGGCGCCCGATCCGGACTCCAGGAGTTCGGCCTGCCGTTCGTCGCCGATCCCGCCGTGCTCAAGCATCTCTCGGCGTTTCTGCGGCGCCATCGCGCCGAGGCGGTCGGGCAGGGGGGGCATCTGCCCGACGACCGTCCCGCCCGGCCCGATGCGATCCTCTTCAACGGCGGTGCCCTGACGCCGGAAATCGTCCGGAAGCGGATCGTCGACGTGATCGCGGGCTGGTTCGTCGGCGATCCCGGTGCGCCTTATGCGCCTCGCGTCCTCTCGAACGCCTCGCTCGACCTCGCCGTCGCCCAGGGGGCGGCCTATTACGGCGTCGTCCGACGCGGCGGCGGCATCCGGATCGGCGGCGGTACCGCCCGTTCCTTCTATGTCGGCTTTCAGAGCGAAGGCACGTCCAGGCCCTGGATGTGCGTCGTGCCGAGGGATGCCCAGGAAGGGGACGAGATCGAGATCAAGGGGCACGATTTCGATCTCCTGATGGGGCAACCCGTCGTCTTTCCGCTGGCGAGCAGCTCGGTCCGTCCCGACGACAAGCCCGGAGACCTGGTGGCCGGCGATCCCGATTCGATCCGCGACCTGCCTCCCCTCGTGAGCCTGATGCGGGTGGGACGCAAGGCGAAGGCCGAGCGGGCTCGGGTAAACCTGGCGGCGCGCGTGACCGAGGTCGGCACGATCGAGCTCTGGTGCCAGGCTCGTGACGACGACCGCCGATGGCGGCTTCAGATCCAACTCCGAGGGGCGTCCGGCCCGGCTTCGGAGAAATCCCCGGGCGCGGCGACCATCGCGGGGAAAGAAGCCGATCGGGTCATCATCGAGCAGTCGGAAGTCGACGCCGCGATCGAGGCGATCAAGGAGGCATTCGAAGCCCCGGCCTCGGCGGCCAACGAGCCCCAAGGGCCGGCCCGCTTGATCAAACGGCTGGAAGAACGTCTCGATGTGCCTCGGGATCAGTGGCCCCCCTCGGCGCTCCGGGCCTTCTGGGAGCCGCTCCGTGACCTCGCGGATCGCCGGTTCAAGAGCCCACGGCACGAATCGCGCTGGTTCAACCTGGCGGGGTTCGCGATCCGCCCCGGACGCGGCTATCCCCTCGACGACATCCGGATCAAGGCCCTTTGGCCGGTCTTCCACCAGGGAGTGCGCCACATCAAGGATGTGCAGTGCTGGGCCGAGTGGTGGATTCTCTGGCGCAGGGTTTCCGGGGGTCTGAGCCGCGCGCATCACGACGAGATCCATCGCCGGCTCGTGCCGTTCCTGCTCCCGGCCAAGGGATCGACACCGGCCAAGAAGGCGGGGCGTCCCAAACCCGAGCCGCACGAGCTTGCCGAGATGTGGCGCTGCGCCGCGAGTTTGGAACGCCTCGACCCCGGCCTGAAGGAACCGCTGGGCTCGGCCCTGTCGCAAGAATTGAAGCGACCGGATCTGGCCAATCATGTCCTGTGGTGCCTGGGACGCCTCGGCACCCGTATCCCCCTTTTCGGGCTCGCCAACATGGTCGTCCACAAGGATGCCGCCGCGAGTTGGCTGGGACGCCTGCTCGAACGTCCGGCCGCTCCCGGCCGCGAGACGACCGACACCATCTTCGCCCTCGGCCAGCTTGCGCGGTTCTCGGGGGATCGCGCCCGCGACATCGACGACGATCTGCGCGGCCGGGTGATCGAGCGGCTCCAGGCTCTGGGAGCTGACGATGCCATCATCCTCCCCGTTCGCGAATATCACGAGCTGGAAGCCGCCCAGCAAGGGGAAGCGCTTGGCGACGCCCTCCCGATTGGACTCAGGCTTGTGAGCGATGCCAGCATCGCCGCGAGCTCATCGTCCTGAAGGATCGGTGTAGAGCAGGAATAATGCCAATTTTATTTGAATATGATTATATTGTCTAACATGAAAAACACTCAATATAAATTGTGATTGAATGATTCGCTATGTCTTATTCTGGCGATCGAGTAGATAGCTCCGCAGCGCGGCAAGGTTGGGAAATTTTTGATTGGGTTCAATCGCTTCTGCCAGGTCGACGAGAGCAACAGCATTCGCCACGTCGGGTGTTCCGACCGGGTGAAGTTCGTAATCGCAGAGAGCAGGAGGAAGTCGAACACCACTTGATGGCTGGATGATAACACCAACGTGCCGTTGCCCCTCATCATCACAGAATCGATACTCATTATTCTTGATATCGATTGTTTCGATCCAGTTTGGAGGATTATGGGGAGAATCGAAAATTTCAATTACCGGATCATCGCGAAGGATAATCATCATCAATATGTTCTCTAACTAAGCTGTCTTCGGATTTTGAACGTTTGATTAGGAGATTCCTGGATTCGTACTATTCTTCCTGTACCTTTGTTCTTCGCGAGCGACCTCCTTGAATTTAGGCCCTTTTCCTCCACCGGAGTTAACTTCTGTTTGCGCGTGCGGACGCTCCTCAACTACGACCAGGATCGGACCGTGCTTCGCATTGAAGAGGTGGGTGCTCACAAGACCAGCGCCATATCATCGGGCCAGGTTCCCAGGAACCTCACCGCAACCCGGTCGAGGTGCAATTCCTTGGCCTTGCGGTAGACTTCGTCGCGATCCGGACTGTGAAAGAGCACCCTCCCTCGGAGGAGCCTCTGCTCATCATCTGTCTGAGGCTCGCCGATCAGGACCCAATCCGGCGCGAAACGGTCCTCGATCTCTTTGGTTGTCAATAACTCATCCATGGATACCTCCTCAAACGATCGCATCCGATTTATGATCCCGCCTGGCAACGAAAAGATCAACGCCTCCCTAGAGAGCGGCTCGCGGCTGGATTGAGGTCAGCCGTCTTCGGTTCGGCGCGGGTCTCCCGACCCC
>CALKTZ010000304.1 GCA_937997355.1 uncultured Planctomycetales bacterium
CGAGTTTGATCTGGGGCATCACACCCTCGGAGCATTTCAGCCGGGCCGCCGAGATCGTCGGGATTCCTGGGGTCGGTTCGGATGTGGATAGCTTGACCGGTACACTCAAGCTCCCGAATTACTCCATGCGTGTCTTGTACTTCGATATGGTCTTCATCAACCTGATGTGGGGATTCGTGAACCTGCTCCCCATCTTGCCGCTGGATGGCGGGCGCGTCGCCTCGATTTTACTTTCGCTCTACAATCGATCGGAGGCGCAGCGATGGGCCCACTCCATTTCTCTTCTGACCTCGGGCATTCTCGCGGCCTACATCATGTCCTGGCCGGGTGAACCCAGATTATTCCTGATCATTTTCTTCGGCTCATTCGCGGTGATGAATTATCAGAGCCTGCAGGCAATCCATCAGTCCCGGATTTTTCAATCGGGGGACGACGACTGGTGGCGGCGTTGATGCCGAGCCCATGCTCCGTCAATCGTTCCTGCGTCTTGCGCAGCGATCAGCCATCGTAAGTGGAGAGGTAACATCCAAGGCGGACGCAATGACCGACCTCATCAACCGGCGAAAAAGCACGAAGACCATCCGAACGCGAACAGAATCGCACCGATTGATAAGAACGCAACGTGACGCTACTGCCTGTATCATAAATGATTGCGTCGCGAATTCGGCCCCATAGGCGGGTCGCCCTCTTTCTTTCTCGGGGCCAATCATGAACAATCCTTGTGAGCCCGTGTCGAATTGATCCTAGGATAGTAGTGGCCGGTCACCTCAGAACCTCTCGCAGAAATTGCCTATCCATGCGTTCAAGCAAGCCTAAAAGTCGTAAATCCAATAAGAAGCAGGTTCGAGATCATCGATCCGAAGAGGCCGGCAGGCCCGTGACCGAGGTCGATTCGGGACAAATTCTTGTATTGAGCGATCGAGGCGAGCCGGAACAGCCGCAGACCGTCCAGATCCCCCTCCTTCCCTTGCGTTCCGACGTGGTCTTCCCGCAAACGGTCGTCCCCCTGGTGGTCAACCGGCCGAGTGGGATTCGGCTCATCGACGAGTTGATGGTCGGCGACCGGATGGTGGGGCTCGTCACTCAGCGGAACCCGGATCTCGACGACCCGACGATGAACGACCTGTACCCCACGGTCTGCGTGGGGTCGGTCCTGAAGATGCTGAAATTCCCCGATGGTTCCACTCGGGTGGTTTGCCAGGGGCAATATCGCGCCCGATTGATCGAGGTCGTTCAGTCCGAACCTTATCTGATCGGCCGGGTTGAGTCGTGCAAGGAACACATGGAAGAAGGGGTTGAGCTCGACGCCCTCGTCCACCATATCAACCGACTCTTCCAGGGGATGGTGGACCAGAGCCAGCAGATTCCGGAAGAGCTGCAAGTCGCCGCGATGAATACCCGGGAACCGGGGCGGCTCGCCGACCTCCTGGGATCGAGTCTGCCGTTCACGATCGAGGAGAAACAGGACTTACTCGCCGAGATCAACGTCAAGACGCGGCTGGATCAGTTGAGCCAGTTCCTCTCCAGGCAGTTGAAGGTCCTGGAGCTCTCGACGAAGATCCAGGAACAGGTTGGCTCCGAGCTCTCCAAGGCCCAGCGCGATCATTTCCTGCGCCAGCAATTGAAGGCCATTCAGGATGAGTTGGGAGAGAACGAAAACGACAATCCCGAGATCGATGAACTCTGGGACAAAATCAAGAAGGCAGGTCCCCCGGCGGACGTGCTGGCCGAGGCGGAACGGGAGCTGGAACGGCTCGCCGGGATGCACCCCAGCTCGGCGGAATACTCGATCGTCCGAACTTACCTGGATTGGCTGGCGATCCTCCCCTGGAACAAGTCGAGCCGCGATCGCCTCGACATTCGCCGGGCCCGGAAAGTGCTCGACGAGGACCACTACGACCTCGAAAAAATCAAGGAGCGGATCCTCGAATATCTGGCCGTCCGCAAGCTGAAGAAGGACATGAAAGGCCCGATCCTCTGCTTCGCGGGACCTCCGGGAACCGGCAAGACCTCTTTGGGCAAGAGTATCGCCAAGGCACTCGGCCGGGAGTTCGTGCGCGTGAGCCTCGGCGGCGTTCACGACGAGGCCGAAATTCGGGGCCATCGCCGCACCTACGTCGCGGCGATGCCCGGCCGGATCATCCAGGGAATCCGAAAGGCCAAGACCAATAATCCGGTCTTCATGCTCGACGAGGTGGACAAGCTCGGAGCCGACTTCCGGGGAGACCCGGCCGCGGCCCTCCTGGAAGTCCTCGATCCCGAGCAGAATTCGAGCTTCCGCGACCACTACCTGGATGTGGACTTCGACCTCACCAAGGTCATGTTCATCGCCACCGCCAACATGCTTGAGACGATCCCCCCCGCTCTCCTCGACCGGATGGAAGTCCTCCAACTCCCGGGATACAGCGAGGAAGAGAAGACCCTGATCGCGCAGAAGTTCATCATCCCCAAACAGCTTGAAACGCACGGATTGACGACCAAGGACCTGGAGATCAGCGACGCGGCCATTCGTCGGGTGATCGCCGACTACACGAGAGAAGCCGGCCTCCGGAACCTTGAACGGGAGGTTGCCTCGATCTGCCGGAAGGTCGCCCGGAAACGGGCGGAAGGAGATCGCAAGCTCGTCAAGGTCGATGCCAAGATCGTTCCAACATTGCTCGGCCCATCGCGCTACTTCCGGGAACTCGCCAATCCGCTCGGAATCCCGGGCGTTGCGACCGGTCTGGCCTGGACTCCGTCCGGCGGTGAGATCCTCTTCATCGAAGTGACCGGCATGTCGGGCAAAGGAGGCTTGACCCTCACCGGACTGCTCGGCGAATCGATGAGAGAAAGCGCGCAGGCGGCGTTGAGCTATTTGAGGAGCCACGCCAAGGTCCTGGATCTCGATCCCGCCCGGTTCGGCAAGACCGATATTCACATCCATGTTCCCGCGGGGGCGGTTCCCAAGGACGGCCCCTCGGCGGGCGTGGCCATCGCCTCGGCGCTGATCAGCTACTTCCGCAACAAGCCGATTGCTTCCGAACTCGCCATGACGGGGGAAGTCACCCTCACCGGCCGAGTTCTGCCCGTCGGTGGAATCCGCGAAAAGGTGCTGGCCGCGCGTCGTGCCGGGATCAGGAGCATCCTGATGCCCAGTCACAATGAAAAGGATCTGGTCGACCTTCCCCCCGAAGTGAAGGCGGATCTCACGTTCCGCTTCGTCGACACGCTCGACGATGTCGTCCCTCGCCTCTTCGCGGTGCCGAGTAAGAGCCGCTCGAACTCGCCGCAATCTCCCCGAAAGGCGAAGCCGACGATTCGCATCACTCCGACCAGCCCCAAACCCCTGATCACAAAGGACGGGACCAAGCGAACCACCAGGGCCGATGCGAAAGCAACACGCCCCCCTCGGGCGACCTGATCGCTTCCGTTCCCTTCCCCCCGTCGATCGCCGCGATCTCAACCGAAGGCGTGGCCCACGTTTCCCGGCGGAACAGATCGCGTCCGCCTCGTTGCTTGGGCCAGGCCTTTCCCTTTGAGGATGGCCGTGACCATGCATTCGACGACGAGCCAACCTGTCAAGGATCCCGTCTGCGGCATGGACGTCTCCCCCGAGTCGGCCAAGGGAGTCAGCACGTTCGAAGGGCGGGAATTCTACTTCTGCTCGAAATCGTGCCAACAACGCTTCGATGAAGCCCCGGCGAAATTCGTTGAGCCTCGCAGGCAGGCTCCGGCGATGAGCCTGGGCCTTCCGGTCATCGAGTTGCCGGGCAAGGTACCAGAGATGATCGCGGCGGCCCCATCCGCGACCACCGTGAAAGATCCCGTCTGCGGCATGAATGTCGAGCCGGCCCTCGCGAAATGGTCGGACGAGTGGAACGGGCAAACCTATCACTTCTGCGGCAAGTCGTGCCGCGATCGATTTCACGCCGATCCATCTCGATTCATTTCCGGCGCGGGGAAGCGAGCAGAACCCGAAGCCCCCGCCGGTTCACTCTACACCTGCCCCATGGATCCCGAGATTGTTCGGGATCGTCCCGGATCTTGCCCGATCTGCGGGATGGCGCTCGAGCCGATGATGCCGAGCCTCAATGACGACGCGAATCCCGAGCTTGTCGAGATGACGCGTCGGTTCTGGATCTGCCTGGCGCTGTCGCTCCCGGTCCTGATCATCGCCATGGGGGAAATGGTCCCGGCTTTCCGAAGCTTTGCGACATCTCGAACGGCCACCTGGGTCCAGCTTGCCCTGGCGGCTCCGGTCGTCATCTGGGGGGGATGGCCGTTCTTCGTTCGCGGATGGGCATCGGTCGTCTCTCGACACTTCAACATGTTCACCCTGATCGCGCTCGGGACGGGTGCGGCCTTTCTCTACAGCCTGGTGGCAACGCTCGCTCCGGGGCTGATCCCGGAATCATTCACCACGCACGGCCATGCGATCCCGGTTTACTTCGAGGCGGCGGCCGTCATCACGACTCTGGTTCTGCTGGGTCAGGTGCTCGAAATTCGTGCCCGAAGTCAAACCAATAGCGCAATCAAATCGCTCCTCGGCCTGACGCCGAAGACGGCTCGCCGTCTTGAGGCCGACGGTTCCGAGCAAGACGTCCCGCTGGAGCAGGTTCGAGTCGGCGATCGCCTGCGCGTTCGGCCGGGGGAAAAGCTCCCGGTCGATGGCGTCGTCGAGGAAGGGACCGGGGCGGTCAATGAGTCGATGGTGACGGGAGAACCCATCCCGGTCGAGAAACGTCCCGGCGATCCGGTGATCGGCGGCACGATCAACGGGACCGGCGGCTTCGTGATGCGTGCCGAACGCGTCGGCGCGGAGACCTTGCTTTCCCAGATCGTCCGGATGGTGGCCCAGGCCCAACGGACCCGTGCCCCGATCCAGCGCCTCGCCGATCTCGTTTCAAGTTATTTCGTCCCGGCGGTCGTCGGCGTCTCGATCCTCACCTTCCTCGGATGGACCCTCTTCGGCCCCGAGCCTCGCCTCGCCCACGCGCTGGTGAATGCGGTCGCGGTCCTCATCATCGCCTGCCCGTGCGCGCTCGGCCTGGCCACCCCCATGTCGATCATGGTGGCGAGCGGCCGAGGGGCGCAGGCCGGAGTCCTGATCAAGGACGCGGAAGCCCTGGAGACGCTCGAAAAAGTTGATACTCTTGTCTTCGACAAAACCGGCACGCTCACCGAAGGGAAGCCCTCGCTTGTGACCGTGATGCCGGAAGTCGGTGCCGATGAATCCGAGCTGCTTCGATTGGCCGCCGCGATTGAAAAAGGGAGCGAGCACCCACTGGCCGAAGCCATCGTGGCCGGCGCGAAGGAGCGGGGAATCGGCGATCTCCCGATGGTCGAAGGCTTCCGCTCCCTCACCGGGCTGGGCGTGACCGGCACGGTCGATGGCCGAACGATCGTCCTCGGCAATCGCGCAATCCTCGACGAAATGGGAATTCGCCCATCTTCAACGGCCGAGCAAATCGAGAAACTCCGCGAAGCCGGCCAAACGACGGTCTTCGTCGCGGCCGACGGGAAGCTCCTCGGGCTCCTGGGTACCGCCGATCCCGTCAAGAAATCCGCCCATGAGGCACTCGATCGTCTGCACGCTGATGGACTCCGCCTCATCATGCTCACCGGCGACAACCGGACGACCGCCGGTGCGATCGCGCGACATTTCCCGATGGATGAAGTCCGCGCCGAGATCCTCCCGGAGCAGAAGGCGAACGAGGTCAAGCGACTCCAGTCGGAGGGGAGGATCGTGGCCATGGCTGGCGATGGCGTCAACGATGCCCCCGCGCTGGCCCAGGCCCAGGTCGGCATCGCCATGGGAACCGGCACCGACGTCGCGATGGAGAGCGCCGGGATCACACTCCTCAAAGGGGACCTTGGAGGGATTGCCCGCGCCCGCACCTTGAGCGAGGCCACCATGCGCAACATCCGTCAGAATCTCGCCTTCGCGTTCCTCTACAACCTGCTCGGGGTGCCGATCGCGGCGGGTGTTCTCTACCCGTTCTTCGGCATCCTGCTGACGCCGATGCTGGCCAGCGCCGCCATGACGTTCAGCTCGGTTTCGGTCATCCTGAACTCGCTCCGGCTTCGGAACTTGAAGCTCTGACGCATCCTCAGTCCCATGTCCTCAATCTCACTTCATGCGGCGACCGACGCATCGGGATGAAATTTCGGAGAAAATCGTCTAACGAACCTCGGTCTTGTGCGTCTAATGAGAGGTAGAGAGGTCCGGGCGATTTCACTCGATCGCTCGACTCGGTCTCACCTTGGTTGGGGGCAAGACGATGGATTCAAGACCGATCCTCCTCATTCGCAAATCGCTGACATCGTTTCACATTCGGATGGCATCGCTCATCCTCCTTCTGGGAACATGGGCCGGGGCGGAGAAAGCTTCCGCCCAGGGATTCATCATCGATCGAAGGCCGATCGTCCCCATTGCGCGATCCCACGAGATCCGGGAAGTGAGCATTGACGCCCGGGTCCGCGATCAGGTCGCCGAGGTTCAGGTTTCTCAGACTTTCCATAATCCGGGGTCGTCGCAGCTCGAAGCGGAGTTCTTGTTTCCGCTCCCGGAAGATGGGGCGATTCAGAACTTCGTGCTCCTGGTCGACGGCAAGGAACTCCCGGGGCGGTTGATGCCGAAGGAGGAGGCCAGGCGGATCTACGAGGAAATCGTCCGGACCAAGCGCGATCCGGCCCTGCTCGAATACACGGGACGTGGACTGTTCCGGACGAGCGTCTTCCCCATCCCTCCCGGGGCGGATCGTAAACTCACGATGCGTTACACCCAGCTTTGCAAGCGAGACCGTGACGTCGTCGAGTTCGTCTATCCACTGGCGACACAAAAATTCACCGCCAGGCCGATCCGTTCTTTGCGGATCGACGTCTCCATTCAGAGCAAGGAGCCGATCAAATCGGTCTACTGCCCGACCACGGACGTCTCGATCCGCCGCGAGAGCGACCATGATGTGAGGGTGAACCTGGAACGACGAGATATCATCCCGACCAACGACCTCCGGCTCGTCTATACCCTGGCGGAAGGAGCCATCGGGGCATCGGTCCTGAGCTTCCGCCCCAGCGAGTCCGAGGACGGTTACTTCCTCCTGCTCGCGAGCCCGCGATTCAAGGCGGTCGATCTCCCCGCGCAATCCAAGTCGATCATCTTCGTGCTCGACCGGTCGGGATCGATGGCGGGCAAGAAGATCGAGCAGGCGCGGAATGCCCTGAAATCGGTGCTCAACAACCTTCGAAACGACGATCTCTTCAACATCGTGGTCTATGACGACCGAGTGGAAAGCTTCAAGCCCGAGCTCCAGCGATTCTCCTCCGCGATCCGAGAAGAGGCCCTGCGGTTCGTCGACAACATCCGGGAAGGGGGAAGCACCAACATCGATGAGGCGCTGCGGGTATCGCTCGTGATGATCGTCGATGATAGCCGGCCCAATTACGTGATCTTCCTGACCGATGGACTCCCCACGGCCGGCGAAACCCGGGAACTGAACATCGCCGAGCATTGTCGCCAGGCGAACGTCCGGCACGCGCGACTGTTCTGCTTCGGCGTCGGTTACGACGTGAACGCCAGGCTCCTCGACCGGATCAGCGGAGGCAACAACGGGACGAGCGAGTACGTGAAGCCGGACGAGGATCTCGAAGCCCATGTCGGCCGATTCTTATCCAGGATGACCAGCCCCGCCCTCTCCGATATCCGGATCGAGATGACCGGGACCGACATCAACCGCACCTACCCCAGGGATCTCCCCGACCTCTTCGACGGAGACCAGATCGTCTGGGTCGGCCGGTATCGCCAGTCGGGGCCAACCACGGTCAGGATTTCCGGGAAGCTCGGCCCCGAACGCCAGGTCCGGGAATATCAGGCCGAGTTGAAAAGCACGGGCCACGGCTCATCCCACGACTTCGTCGAGCGTCTCTGGGTCGTCCGACGGATCGGCTCCCTGATCGACCAGATCGATCTTCAGGGGCAAAATAAGGAACTCGTCGACGAGTTGGTGGCGCTCAGCACGAGATTCGGCATCCTGACCCCCTACACGTCGTTCCTGGCCGATGAACGGGTCCAGTTGC
>CALKTZ010000305.1 GCA_937997355.1 uncultured Planctomycetales bacterium
GATGTAAACCAGCAGTCGCTTGGAATTGTTGCGATTGGCCGGCGCGGCCTTGGCCCGCGCCGCGGCGTTCACGGATGCGGCGGCCGCGGCCTTGGCGCGGGACAGCCGGCGATCGTGCTGCCCTCCCCGCGCGCCCCAGGCCGCCGAGCCCGGGACTCCCGTTTCGGGAAGATTGGTGCCGGGAACTGCCGGGCCTCGCCCCGGACCTCGCCGATCCTTGTTACGACCTCGGTTGTTGGGTCGATTCCCCGGCCCGGTCGGACTCCCCGGGCCGTAGCCCGACCCCGGCCCCCGCGCCGAGCTCGGATTCGAGCCGTAGCCCGGCCCCGGCCCCCGCGCCGAGCTCGGATTCGGCCCATAACCCGCGCCCCGCGCCGAGCCCGGGTTCGGCCCGTAGCCCGCGCCTCGTGCCGAGCTTGGATTCGGGCCGTAGCCCGACCCCGGCCCCCGCGCCGAGCTTGAGTTCGGGCCGTAGCCCGTTCCTGGTCCTCGCGGGGGGAGCTGGCCTCGATTGCGGTCCCGATATTCCTGATCGCTCAGCGAGCCCGAGCCGGGACCCGGTTCGAGGTCGCGGCCACGGTAGTCGGCGTGGGCGGGGCCTGCGTCCGGATCGGAAATCCCCGGCGCCGCGCCGGCCCCGGGCGAATGCTGGCGAGGGGCCTCGCTCACGAGCTTCACGGGGACCAGCGGCGGCGATTGCAAGAATCCCCGCGCCTCCGCCAGCAGCAACGTCGCCCAGAGATGCTTGCACGGGTCCCCCTGCGGCGTGAAGTACGGGCAGTTGCACGTGGCCAGGAGCCTCGTGCCGCGCAGCCGGAGCCGCACCCGGTACTTGGTGGTGCCTCGGACCCGCGCGACGACCTCGTTCGCCTTCGCCGCGAGCAGGCTGACCCGTCCCTTGGCGAAATAGGCCTGGCCACGCACGCGAACCGCGTCGCTGAAATTCCGGACGAGTTTCTGGGCGATCCCCATCAATCACTTCCCAATTCGGACGATCCCGCGCTTCCGCCGACCGGGATCGATCCTCGAACGATCAATTTCTGAAATTCGAATATCTATATAACTAACAAACAATCCGATGCAGGCCCTTCTCCCGTTCCCCGTTCGGTACGGGCCTCCCGACCCCGCCGATGCTCGCTCAACTCACACGTCGAGATTCTTGACCTCGAGCGCGTGCTTCTCGATGAACTCGCGCCGGGGCTCGACGTCATCGCCCATCAAGGTGGTGAACAGGTCGTTGGCGGCGGCGACGTCCTCGAGGCGGACCTGCATGAGGGTCCGCCGGCTGGGGTCCATGGTCGTCTCCCAGAGCTGCTCGGCGTCCATCTCGCCCAGCCCCTTGAACCGGGTGATCTTGATCCCCTTCTCGCCGATCTTGCGGATCAGCGGGGCCAGCTCGCGGAGATCGAGCAGGGAGTGATGGTCGCCGTCGCGGTCGAGGATGAACCGGGGCGGGGGCTCGTCGCCGGTCACCTCGATCGGCAGCAAGACATCGGCCCGGAGCCCGAACTCGTCCCGGAGCCTCGCCAGGTACTTGTTGAGGGTCTTGATCTCGTGCAGCTCGACCTCGCGGAACCGCGCCCCGGCCGACTTCGCGGCGCCGTCGGATATCGATTCGCTCGACGCGCCCGCCGACCCGCCTTCCGCCTCGGCCGATTTCTCGGGGGTGTCGACATCCTCGTCGGCCTTGTCGATCCCGTGCGTTTGCCGGTATTCGTCCCGCTCCCGCTCGGTGTAGAGCGGGACCTCGTGACCGTCGTGCTCGATCAGGTAGGGGGGGAGGAGCCCGGCGCGGGGGTCGGCCTTGGGGTCGGTCGCGGGATGGGCCAACGCCAGGAAGTCGCGGATCGGCCGGTTGCGGCGGCCGAAGGCCCGCAGGCCGTTCTCGATGTGATTGACCAGGTCGACCAGGGCGTGCAGCCGTTCGCCCGAGATCGGCGGGACGGCCTCGCCGTTGCCGGCCTCCTTGGCCCTGTCCTTGCCGGCCCGCTCGGTCTGGAGCTGGCCGCCGGCCAGCCCCGACTCGACGAGGATCGCGTTCATCTGCTCCTCGGTCTGGACGTAGCGACGATCCTTCTTGTTGCTCACGACCATGTAGAGCGGCGGCTGGGCGACATACAGATGCCCCTCGGCCACCAGGTGGGGCATCTGCCGGTAGAAGAAGGTCATGAGGAGGGTCCGGATGTGCGAGCCGTCGACGTCGGCGTCGCTCATCATCACGATCTTCCCATATCGCCGCTTGTTGACGTCTTCTTCCTCGCCGATGCCGCCGCCGACGGCCGTGATGATGTTGCGGATCTCCTCGTTGCCGAGGACCCGGTCGAGCCTGGCCCGCTCGACGTTGAGGATCTTGCCCCGCAGCGGCAGGATCGCCTGGTAGAGCCGATCGCGCCCCCCCTCGGCGGTGCCGCCGGCCGAGTCACCCTCGACGAGGAACAGCTCGCTCGAATCCTGGTCGTGGGTCGTGCAGTCCATCAGCTTGCCGGGGAGGCCGCCGCCGGAGAGGACTCCCTTGCGGTTGCGCACCAGCTCGCGCGCCTTGCGGGCCGCCTCGCGGGCCTCGGCCGCCAGCAACGCCTTGGCGAT
Organism: uncultured Planctomycetales bacterium; assembly: GCA_937997355.1. Taxonomy (GTDB): domain Bacteria; phylum Planctomycetota; class Planctomycetia; order Isosphaerales; family Isosphaeraceae; genus CALKTZ01. The sequence goes on from CALKTZ010000305.1 coordinate 2,587, forward strand.
GACCTTCTTGGCCGCCGCCGGATTCTGCTCCAGGAACTCGCCGAGCTTGTCGTTGACGACCTTGGCGACGATCCCCTCCACCTCGCCGTTGCCCAGCTTGGTCTTGGTCTGCCCTTCGAATTGCGGGTCGGGGACCTTGACGCTGACGATCGCCGTCAGCCCCTCCTTGAAGTCCTCGCCGGTGATGTTGAGGTCTTTCTTCCCCTGCGGGATATTGGCCTTGGCGTAGTTGTTCAGGGTCCTCGTGAGGGCGCTGCGGAACCCGGTCAGGTGGGTTCCCCCTTCGATCGTGTGGATGTTGTTGCAATACGAGACGACGTTCTCGCTGATCGAGTCGTTGTACTGCACCGCGACCTCGACCTCGACGCTCCGCTCGTCGTCCCGCCCCACGAAGACGACCGGGGGGTGCAGCGCGGATTGCGCCCGGTTCAGGTAGGCGACGAATTCGCCGAGCCCCTCGGACGAGTAGAATTCCTGGTCGAGGGGGGGATCGGTCCGCTCGTCGGTCAGGCGGATGCGCACCCCCTTGTTGAGGAACGCGAGCTCCCGGATTCGCTTCTCGAGGATGTCGTGGTCGAAGACGACCCGGTCGAAGATGGTATCGTCGGGGAGGAACCGGATGGTGGTCCCGGTCGTCTTGGCCGCGCCGGCGGCCCGCACGGGGGAGTCGGGCTCCCCTTGCTTGTAGCTCTGCTTCCAGATCTGGCCGTCGCGGCGGACCTCGGCCTCGAGCCACTCGGAGAGGGCGTTGACGACCGTCACACCGACCCCGTGCAGGCCGCCGGAGACCTTGTAGGTGTCGTGGTCGAACTTGCCGCCGGCGTGGACCTTCGTCAGTACGACTTCCAGCGCGCTGATCCCCGTGTCGGCGTGGATGTCGACCGGGATCCCCCGGCCGTCGTCCACGACCGAGACCGAGCCGTCGTTGTGGACCGTGACGTGGATGTTGCGGCAATAGCCGGCCATCGCCTCGTCGATCGAGTTGTCCACGACCTCGTAGACGAGGTGGTGGAGCCCGCGCAGGGTGGTGTCGCCGATGTACATCCCGGGCCGCTTCCGGACCGCCTCGATCCCTTCGAGGATTCGGATGTTCGCGCCGGTGTAGCCTTCCGACCCGTTGATGCCCCCGTTTTCGGAGCTTATCGGGGCGACTTTGGCGTTGCCGTCAATGCTCGGGGTTTCGTCACTCTTCGTCAATTCCATCGCGGATTCACCTCGGTCATCTCGTCCCGGACATCCCCGAGCGGAGTCGGGGTTTTCTTCTCATTCTCAAAGGGATTGATTTCAGGGCTCCCGGGCCGGTCCCCATTTCCGCCGAGGCGCCGCGGATTGCGCCCGCCCCCGTATCGGCACGATCTCGGGATCGGGCATGGGGCGAGTCGTCCATGCGTGTTTCGCGAAGGCTCGAAGTTGGGTGCCGCGTGTGCTCGCCAATCCAATTAGGAGCCTTTCCGTTTGCGATCGGCGTTCGGCGCCGGCTTCGGCTTCGCGTTCGAGTTTGACGCCCCGTCCGGCCCGGCATCCTCGCGATCGAGCGGGCCGACGCGGAATCGGATGTCATGGACGACCGTCCCCGAGACCCGCTCTCGGATCGCGGCGAGCAATTCCGACTTGCGAAACGCGGCCAGTTCTTCCAGGAGGGCCGAATGCGCGACCGTCACCTGGAGGACGCCCCGTTTCACCTCCCCCAACTTGGTCTGCCGCCATGCCGGGTCCCCCACGGCCGCGTTCCAGGCGTCCTCAAGCTCCTTGCGGGCCTGGAGGCGGCTGAAGCCCCGCGCGGCGAACAATTCGCCCAGGATGTCGGCTAGCGGCTTTGGGCCGCGGCGATTGGGATTGATCATCGTCTCGGCTTCGGCCCGGTCGGTTGATTCGCGAATGAGCGTCGTCTTTCATCGCACGAGGACCGGCCCACCGAAAGATCCTGAACCATTATAGGGCCGTCTCGCGAAAGAACGGAGCATCGGACCAAAAACGTTGATTTTCCAGGTCGATGCCGTTTCGTATTTATTCGCTTTTCAACGTTTCGACCTTGCCTTGAGTATCTCCTCGTGCCAATTGGATCGATTTCGGTTGCAATGCGCCGAAAATCGTCTTCGTATCCTCATACCGAGTCGCTTAATTTTCCAAAGGCGATTCGTTTAATTTGGCTAGCGATCACGAGTCAAAGGCATCACGACGTAGATGTAGGAATCTTCGGTCTTGAAGACGGCGGCGTTCTTGGCGTCGATCAGCTCGGCGGTGAGGGAGGCGACGCCGTCGAGCGTCTTGAGGGCGTCGATGAGGTAGCGGGGGTCGAACGTGATGTCGACGCTCTTGCCGTCGTAATTGATGGGGAGCTCGACGTGCGAGCTGCCGACGTCCGCCGACCGGCTGACGAGCTTGAGGGCGTTGGGGCCGAACTGAAAGTCGACCCCCCGGCTCTCCTCGCTGGTGACGATCGAGGCCTGCTCGACGGCCAGGCGGAGGGGGCCGGCTTCGAGCGGGACCTTCACGTCGACGCTGGTCGGGAAGACGTCCTGATAGCGGGGGAATCGCCCTTCGACGAGCCGGCTGTAGATGACGGCCTGGGCGGTGCGGACCAGCACGGCCGAGCCCGATTGGATGAATAAATGGACGGGGGGATCTTCGTCGTCCAGGTTGCGTTCGATGAGCTTGAGGGCCTTCACCGGGATGACCGGGGTGCCGCCGGGGATCGCGGGATTCCCTTCGACTTCGGCGGGGGCCGACATCCGGGCGAGCCGTCGGCCGTCGGTGCCGACCATGGCGATCGATTCGGGGGTCAGCTCGACCAGAACCCCGCCGAGGGCGTACCGGGTGCTCTCCACGTCGGTCGCGAAGATCGTGCGGCGGATGAGCCGCTTGAGGTCGGCCGCCGCGATCACGTGATAGCTGGTCGCCGCGAAGTCGGGGACCTCGGGGAAGAGGTTGGCGTCCTCGGCCGGGAGCTTGAATTCGGAGTGCAGCCCGCGCACGACGAGACTCTCCTCATCGGCTTCCAGGGAGAGCTCCTCGTCGCCGCTGGTGCGCAAGATCGAGCCGATCCGCCCGGTCGGCAGGATCACCGAGCCGGGGCGATCGACCTTGACGCCCAGCACGCGATGCCGAATCCCGACCTCCAGGTCGGTCCCCATCAGCACCGAGCCGTCCTCGGAATCGACGATCAGTTTCACATTCTGAATGATCGGCTTGGGGCTGCGGGCGGGGACCACCCCGCTGACCATTCCGAACGCGCCGAGCAATCCCTCGCGGTTGCACAAGGCCCTCATGCGCTTCCCTCGATTATTCCATTGAGTGAGTTTGTCGTAGGGCGGATTCGATCGATCGTGATCGGCGAGCCGAATGCCGACGCAACCCACAATTCGAATCAAATATCAAAACCGCGGAAGATGCGGAAAATCCAACCAACGCGACTTCACTCGATGTCGTCCGATCGTTCGGCTCTTCGCGTCATGGGTGGGACTCGGTCTCGGTCCGACGACGGTGGCTGGATG
>CALKTZ010000306.1 GCA_937997355.1 uncultured Planctomycetales bacterium
AGCCGATTCAGGAGGCGACGAAGAATCTCGGCGGGAATCTGGATGTCAAGTTCTACCGATTCGACTCGCGAATTGCGGAGATCTCGGAGGAGGAGGGGCTCAAATTCGATGGTACCTCAAGCTCGCTGGGGACGGCCCTCATCGAGGCCGAGAAAAGGCAGGGGGGAAAACGAATCGCCAAGATGTTCGTTTTCTCGGACTTCTCTTCCAATGCCGGGACCAATCCGCTCGCCGCGGCCAGGCGGCTCAAGAATCAGCAAGTAACCATTGATACGATTGGGCTCGGCACCGAGAGCGCCGGCGCAGGCTCTCGCGATATTTCCGTCCGAGAGATCCTGAGCGCCCCGAGCGTCTTCGTGAAGAATCAGCTCGACGTGCGGGGGACGCTGTCCGCACGCGGCTATTCCGATCAGCCAATTGCCGTAGAATTGCTGGTCGACGGACAGCCGGAACCGGTCGCGAAAACCGAGGTCCGCGTGCCCGTCGGGACGGATCAAGTCCAGATCTCGGGGCTCAAATACGCGCCGCAAACCCCGGGGGAAAAACTTCTGACGCTCCGCGTTGTCCCGAAGGAGGGGGAGTTCATCACCACGAATAATGAGGTGAGCTCATTCGTGACGGTCCTGAGCGGCGGATTGAACGTCCTCTATCTCCAGGGACCGAGCGGCGCCTGGGAAATGCGATTTCTCATGAAGTCGATCAAGACCTCGCCGGACATTCAGGTTGACTTCATCCAGCTTCGAAAGCCCGCTCAAGGGAATAAGAGCGAGGTCGAAAACGACCGATTCATGCCAGGCCGTTACAACGCCTTTATCCTCGGCGATCTTCCCGCTAATTATCTGACGACCCAACAACTCGGCTTGCTCCGCACGGCTATTTCCAAGGGCGCCGGGTTGATGATGCTGGGCGGCCTGTCAAGCTTCGGCCGGGGAGGATGGGGCCAAACGTCCCTCATGGAGATTCTTCCGTTCGAACGGCTGAGTCCGGCCGAACAGCAGATCGAGCCCGAAGGGGGGATTAAATTCGTACCACGCGATCTGGGAGCGGAAGGGGCCTTCCTGCAACTCGCCCAGAGCCGAGAGGAAAGCAATTCGATTTGGCGACGGCTCCCGCCTTTAACCGGTGCCAATCAATTTACCGACCTCAAGCAATCGGCGTCGGTGTATGCCGACTCCGGAGAGGCGTCGCCGGTCCCCTTGATGGTTGGAATGAACACGTTGGGGTTCAGCCGGGTCCTCGCATTCGCGGGCGAGACCTGGGTCTGGGCCCGCGCCACGGACGAAGGCCGTCAAGCACACCGAAAGTTCTGGCGGCAGGTGATTTTCTGGCTGTGCCGGAAAGAAGACCAGGGGGATAACCAGGTCAAGCTCAACCTCGTCGATCGGCGGCTGGGGAGCGGGCAGCGTCTCGATTACAGCGTCTCCGCCAAGAATGCCAAGGGGGAGACCCTCAAAAATGTCCGCTTCGAAACGAAGGTAGAGCATGAAGGTCCCAACCCGAGCGCGGAGAATCTCGAAGAGCCGTACAACCAGGGAGACGAGGTTCGTGGAAGTTATGAGGCCAAGGGCGAACCGGGCGTCTACAGGATGACGGTCGTCGCCAAGATCGATAGCCTCGAAATCGGCCGCGACTCCGCGCGTTTCCTGGTCTATCAGGATGACCGTGAGCTTGAAAGTCCCGCGGCCAATCTTTCGGAAGGGAGATTGATCGCCGAGATCACCGGCGGCGAGGTGATACCTCCTCAGCGATTACTCAATCATTTGAAATCGATCGACCAGTCGGCCTATACCGAGTACGCCAGTCATGCGGAACATCGGGTCTGGGATAACTGGCCGTTCTTGCTCATTTTTACAACGTTACTGACGATGGAATGGTGGCTCCGGAAGCGGCACGGTTGGGTATAGTTTCATTCGTGCGTCGCTTCACGATTTTGTAACAGAGTAAGCCCCAGATCCCGAACGAACCCAAAAAGATCGAGATGCCCAGCGTCAGGCCCGGAGGATGGTAATCCAGGGTGATCGTATGCGTTCCGGCCTGGAGAATGGGAATCACGCGCTGCGCCAGGTTGCCTCGGAGAATTTCGACCGGAGTACCATCGAGGGTTGCCGTCCAGCCGGGCATCCAGGTGTCTGCGACGACGAGCAATCCTGGCTTCTGGGTCGTTACCGACAGGCGAAGATGATCCGGGTCCGAGGAGAGCCAATCCGCCGGGGTCAAGGGCTGGCGGTCATCGTCCGATGCGGGGAGCCCGGTGAGCGGATCAGCCGCCATGAGGATGGCCTCCCGAGGATTTGTCACTCGGAAGTGCGATAGGATCAGGGCGGGATCGGATTCGCTGGTTTGTGCGCGGCCGACGACATAGGCCCTCGGCAGAACCGTCGGATTGGCCTGGATGAAGTAGTCTGATTGCTGATCCCAATGTCCGGATTTGCTCAGCGGCCAACCGGGGTCGGGCTCTTCCTGATTGGAGATCAGGAATCCGACCGACAGGATGTCGAAGATGCGTTGTCGGATCGTTCGCCGATAGTCGTCGACCGCCTGGTCCATTTCCTGTTCCGTCTCTTGCCGTCGCTGATGCGAACCGACCGCGTAGAGCTGTTGATAGAGGACGGCCGCATGCCGAAGTTGAAATGAATCATTCACGTTGACCTTCTGGAATCCGTTCGAGATCGCGCGGAGATCGGAGTAGAAGGTGTCCTTCGTCTTGAGTCGGATCGGTGCCTGCCCGGATGTTGGCCCCGTTCGACTGAGAAAATCCGCAACCGGATCGCGACCCATGAATTGCTCGGCGGGCGAGACCTGGATGAGCGAATGGCCCCAGAAGCCGAGTTCAATGAACACGAGAAATCCGAGGATCGAGACCAGGCAACGTTGATGATTCCAACGACTCCTGAGCGATCCCAGGCCAATCAGAGAGCCTATGCCGAGGATGAGAAGCCAAACCTTGGGGTCCCAGGCGACGCGAGCAATGGCTCGTTTCTCGCGTCCCCAACCCCGAGGGATCGGCGTGTCCCTGGCATCGTTTGAATGGTCGGCCTCGGCGGATCGACTCAATGTTTTTTGGGTTTCGGTCTGGCGGTCCGTTCTGAATTGCCGGCTTTCCTGAGTCTTCCCTGCGATCGCCGTCACGAGGAAGGCGATGAGGAGCAACACACCCGGCACGAGGAGCACTCGCCCGAGGCGCCGCCAGTCCCCCGCATCCTTGAGGGCGTCGACCCCCAGTCCGGCCAGGATGGACACCGCCAACGCCGTCAGGAAGAGGGGCCTTGCGGGAACCCGGAAAAAGTTCATCCCGGGAACGAGATGGTAGAGCAGGGCGTAGAGCCCGAGTTTGTAACCGCAGGCCACCCAGAACGTCAGCCCCCCGAGCATCAACCAACTCCGAGCGGTCTGCCGCTCCGGATGGAGGAGCGCCGCCGCGATCGCGAGCACGAACGTTGAGAGCCCGAATGAGAGCATCGTCTCCCACGAATTGTCATATCCGTCATAATCGGACGGCCCGCCGAGCGCCTCCGGCGTGAGCAGTTGCAGGGCGTTGATGAGGCGAAGGCTGTAATGGCCGGGGACTTCCGATCCGGACTCCGCGGAGATAGGCGGGGCAAGCTTCCAGTTTCGTAAAGCGATCTGAGGAACGAGATCGATTGCCGCGAACCCGGACGCGATGAGCATCACGCCACACCAACGGATCAGAATCCCTTCTCGTTTCTGGCTCCTGGTCCAATCGACGAACGCGCGAAAGGTGAGCGCCAGCCCGAGAAGAAAGCCTTCTTGCGGATGGCCGACCACATAAACCAGGGCGATGAAGAACGGAAGCGTGACGATTCCGCGTAAGCGTTTGAGCCTCCGGTTATCGAATGCCCAGAATGCCCATGGGAACCAGCAGACCCCCCAGACGTGGGGATAATGCCCTTCGAAAACATGCCCCAGGAGGTAGGGGGCCGCCTGAAAACTCCCCGCCGCGACGGTCGCCGCCAATCGACTCTGGCCGTAAAGTCTGGCAAGGAGATAAGTGCCGATGCCTCCCCAGATGAGATGCGCGACCGTCAACCATCCGAGTGACGAGGGTGAGCCGGAGTACCAGACCAGCCAGACCGGGGGATAGAACATCCCACTCTGCGGATTTCCGAGCATGGGCCGGCCGCCGAACCCGGTGGGGTCCCACATGGGCCAATGCCCTGTCTCTCCGATCATCCGCGAGATGAAGAGATGGTGAGGCAGGAACAGGAATGTCAGGTCGTTCCCGACGGGCCGGGGTTCGCCCGGATTGGCGTAATCCAGGCTCGGGCGTCGGCCGTCGACGATGAGCCCGCTCGGATCGGCCAGCAGCTTCGAGAAACAAACCGCGGCAAGGGCGAAGAGCAAAACCGCGGGGAGTAGGGGAGCAAAACGTCGAAATCCGGCTGGGAGAGTCGGGATGTTCATCGTGGCTCGGGATGCTTGTGTCGTGTCGGAGATCCCAATCGAGGGAAATTGGGCCGATAAGAGTGCGTCGTGGGATCGAGTCGGGCCGCCTGAAATTCCTCGATCAACTGAAAGTAGCGATCGAGATGATTCGACTCCGACCAATCCGTCATCCGTTTGCGATAACCTTGTTCGGCGAGCTCGTCTCGCAATTCGACATCGTGAACCATTCGCCGCATTGCGAGAAGTAATTCGTCGTCCGTGTGATACCCGAGGCCCCCGCCGCTCTCGACGCCCGTTTCCTGGATCGCCCCGCCCCCTTGATGGACGATGACGGGAGTGCGAACGGCGAAGGCTTCAAGCACAACATAACCGAATGTTTCCGGGAAGAGTGACGGAACAACCACGGCCCTGGCATCGCGGAAGAGCCTGGCGAGCCCATCGCCCCCGAGCAGTCCTTCGAATTTCACATTCGAGAGGCCGTCGGCCAGTCGACGCAACTCGGGTTCGTATGGACCGGTTCCGGCGATTTTGAGGTCCACTTCCGGCAAATACCGCATGAGCGGAATCAGCCGCTGAAAGCCCTTCATCCGAACCAACCGCCCGGCGGCGGCGAGATAGGGACGTTCTCCATCCCGGGTTGGGGTGATGGCGGGAGCCTCGTTAACGACCTCCTGGCACCAGTCGTCCGGCAAGAAGTACGGGACGTGCATCAGCCTCGCCATCGCATCGAAGCCACGCTGTCGGTGTTCCTCGAGGGCGTGACGGCTTGGGAAGATCAGGGCGTCCAGGTGCCGAAGCCCTCGATCGATCACATTGGTTGCCCGCCAGATTTGCGGCGGACGCCCCCCGGCCAGGGTGCAGGTAACGCAATTTCGGCCGTCGCAACGCTTTCGATCGTATTTCCACAAGAGATGCATCGGGCAGATGAGCCAATGCTCGTGGGCCGTCATGATTCGGGCCGCTCGACGATTCTTCCCCAGGCCGAGGACGCCCGGCCCTCCCACGAGAGAGATATTATGAAAGTGGATCACGTCCGTGGTGGGGTCGTCGAGAAGCTCCCTGAGTTGGCTCTCCTTGAACCAGGGTTGGCCGGTGGCCTGGGTTGCGAGCGGGGAGAGGATTCCGAAGCGACTTTCAAGGGGATGCAGATGAAGCTGAGGAATCGGGGAATAGGGACGCAACGGATGCGAGCCGCGGACCGCGTTGAAAGCATCCGTGCAGTAATAGACGTGTACTTCGTGGCCGCGCCGGCAAAGTGCCTGGGAGAGCCGATCGACGTACGCCGCGTCCCCGCCGAAACTATGAGCCCCGAAGAAGGTCGTGATCATACAGAACTTCATGGCGTGCAGACCTCCGTGTCGCAGTCATGACGAGGCCAATCGTGTTGCGATTTCCAACCTCAGGAATTCGGCACCAGCCGGAACAATCCTTTCCAGAGCCGTGTGCCACGCATCCCGCCAATTCCGAGGAGAATCGCACAGTAGGCGAGACCGCCCCCGACGACGGCAAGAAGAACGTGCCATTTCAGGAGAATCAGGCAAACCGGAATCATTCCCAGCGAGGCGATCACCGGTCGCGCGAGGTGATGGTGCCAGGCGGGCTGGCGTCCTTCACGAGCCAGGCAACTATAACCGGTCAACACCAGTCCCAACCCGATGAGCAAAACCCCGAGGATCGCTCCCGGCATCCCGAAGGCGAGCCGCAGCACGACGATCAGGGGGCAGATGAGGACCGCCGCGCTCACGAGTGACCGAACTCCGACGGTCTCTCGGTTCAAGGCGATCAGTGTTGTCTGGTAGAGATAAGCCAGGATAAGCAAGGGAACTCGCCAGATGCTCAGGGCGAGCAGGAATCCGACCCCCGCGTATTCGGATGGCAGAAAAAGGCTCATCAGAGGTTCGGCGAGGACGGTCCCCCCGACGGCGAGCGGCACAAGCGCGGGGACGAGCACCTCG
>CALKTZ010000307.1 GCA_937997355.1 uncultured Planctomycetales bacterium
AAATTTTTTGATCCGATTGTATTTTACCCCCGTTGCAATGCCGAACACATGGTGGTAGTCCTTCACTCCCACGGGCAGTGTGTGGACGATTCCATCGCCGCCGGGGAACAGGTGTGGCCGCAAGACCTGGAAACAAAACCCCTGTTCGGTCTGCCCTTCGCAGAAAACGTACAATTGCCTCATGGCAGCGGCCCTCCGCCGAGGACGTTTCGTTGCCACAATTCACCCAGGGAGTAGTCTTCCAGCCAGGCGTGAAGTTGCTCCTCCTCCTGCCGTCGAAAGATCGATTGGCCGGCAAGGACTTCGACCGTGATTACCTCCGACGGTTCGAAGAAATTCAGGAAGTTCTGCGATTGGGTGGCAACAATGACCTGGGTTTTCGACGATACGGACCGGATCAGGCCTGCCACGATCTCGAGTGCATGGGGATGCAGTCCCAGTTCCGGCTCGTCGAGGATGATGACATCCGGAAGATCGTTCTCCGGTTGCAGGAAAAGTGTGCAGATGGCCATCGCGCGGAGCGAGCCGTCCGAGACCTGGTGCGGGCCGAACAGGTAGTCGTACCCCGTCTTTCGCCAGTTGAGGAGGATATCATTCGGATTCAACCGGCTCGGTTCCAGGTCGAAGTCGTCGAACTCCGGCGTGATCTTCCTGAGCGTCGAGACGATTCGGCGGTAGGCGACGCCTTCTTTTTCTCGATATGTGTACAGCATCGCCGCCAGGTTCCCGGCGTCCGGCATCAGCCAGCGGTTGTCGTTGATGTAGCCGTATTGCCGTACTCTCGCTGTGGGGGATGTGTCATGAAAGTGATAAACCCGGCACTGGTTGAGGAGCCAACGAATGGTCTTGGCGATAGGTTCCCCCTTGTTCGCCTGTTCGCCGATTCGTGTCTCCTGGTGCCCCGCTCCGAGGGATACAACTTTTGGGGTGGTGTAACCCGTCTGAAGAAACTCAAGCTTTTCCTCTGCATATACGAGTGCATCGCCGGCTGCATGGAAGAGCCGCATCGAGTACCAATCCGTGCCGTTGTCCGCCTCGAACTCCAGGCGGGCTTCCAACTGTGGCGTGACCTTCGGCCCGAAGTGGAGGATTGACTGCGCTCGGCCCGACGTGCCGATATACTGCTGGAGTCGCCCCCCCATCATCTCGTTGAGCAATTTGAAGAATGAGACGAAATTGCTCTTCCCCGCCCCGTTAGGGCCGATCAAGACGTTGAGAGATGTAAGCTCCAGAGAGACATCCTTGATGGAACGATAGCCATTGACATCAATTTTCTTGAGCATTGTCATATCGCCTTCTCGATCTGCAACGGCGACCGATTCGCCCTGGCTTCGAAATCGCCTGGGATTGTCCTTCGAGACATTGCGAATGATCTTAGATCATCTGAGCGATGAAAGTGAGGCCGGATTGAGGGGGCCACGCTTTTGTCAGTCACTGGTTTGATCAGCCCTCGACCCCCGCGGAGGCGGTCCGCTAGACTAGGTGGGATCGGCCCGCCTCGAAAACTGGCCCCGGGCGGAATGGCCCGGTGGCGTCGAGGATTCGGCCCGTATCGCCGACGCTGTCTCCCCCGCTCCCGCCACGGAATTCATGATGTCCATCGAGAGTTCGTCTCAGCCCAAGGCTCCATCGACAAGTCGATCCAGGACCGCAACCCCCGATGGACCACCGGCCGACTGGCGAGCCTCGATCCGCCTCTCCGACGCGGCGATCCTGCTCGCGTTCCTGGCGCTGACGTTCCTGCTCGGGATGTTCCCGCTCAAGGATACGGACTTCTGGTGGCATCTGCGCACGGGAGACCTGATCCGCGAGAACGGGAGTGTCCCCAGGACGGATACCTATCTGTTCACGACCGAGGGGAAGCCCTGGATCGACCTCCACTGGGGCTTCCAGGTGGCCATCAGTTGGGTTTACAAGCAGGGGGGCGTGGTCGCCCTCAACCTCGCGAAATGCGGCGTGACGACCTTCGCCGTCTTCCTGCTGATCACTTCGAAGCGCCGGGAATGGCCGATCTGGGCGATGGCGCTGGCCTGGCTGCCGGCCCTGCTGGTGCTCGGCGGCCGGATGTACATCCGGCCGGAAACGCTCACGCTGCTTTATTTATCGATCTTCCTGGCCGTGCTGTTCCGCTGGCATCGCCATCCGCAGCTCGCCTGGCTCCTGCCGGCCGTTCAACTCGCCTGGGTGAACTCGCACGGGCTCTTCGTCTTCGGGCCGGTCCTCCTGGGGCTGGCGCTGTTCGACGCGATCCTGCGGCGAGGGGCCTTCGCCGCGGGGCGGGGGGCCTGGTGGAGGACCGTCCTCGGCGCAAGCCTTCTGACGGGCTTCGCTTGCCTGATCAATCCCTACGGGGTCGTGGGGATGATCTATCCGTTCGAGCTGGCGTCGACGATGAACAACCCCATCTTCAACGACAGCATCGCGGAGCTGAAATCGATCCCCGCGTTCATCCGCGATTCGGCGGGCATTCACAACGTCCCGCTCATCCTCCACCTGTTCACGATCGCGTTCGGCGCGATCAGCTTCATGGTCCCCATGGGCTGGCAGATCGTCGCCAATCTTCGCCAGGGGGCCGGCCTGGGGATTCTGGGTCTGAGACCCGACACCGAGGTCGGCCCGATCGCGGGGCGGGCCTCGGCATCGGGGAAGAAGGCCAGGGCGAAGCCGAGCAAGAAAGGGGCGGATTCGACCTCTTCAAGCCCCGGCGATGATTCGGGCTGGAAGTTATCGCCTTTTCGACTCCTCCTGTTCGTGGCCTTCAGCCTGCTGAGCTTGAAAGCCACGCGGAACAGCCATCAATTCGCGGCGGTCGTCGGCACGTTGACCGCCTGGAACTTCGGCGAGTGGGCAGGGGCGGTGCGTCGGTTTCGCGATCGGACCGAGCCGCAAACCGCCTCCGGCTCGATCGGCCAAGCCGGCACCAACTGGCTCCTCCCTCGGCTTTCCACGATCGCGGTCGTCTCCGGGCTCTTCGTCTTCGTCGTGGGAGGATGGTTCTACGACCTCTGCGGGGAGAAGCGGACTGTCGGACTCGGCGAGGAGAAGCTCTGGTTCCCGCACGAGGCCGCCGAGTTCCTGGGAAAAGAGGGGATGCCCGAGCGGTTCGTCGCGTTCCATGTGGGGCACGCGTCGCTCGCCGAATACTACAACAGCCCGCAACGGAAAGGGTACGTCGACGCAAGGCTCGAAATTGTCGGGCCGAGCCTGTTCCGGAGCTACCTGGAACTCGAGGATGATATCCATCCCCAGAAGACGACCTGGGAGAACAAGCTCGACGGACTCGGCCGCCCTTCGGTTTTGATCGAGCACGAGCTTCATGCGATCATCGGAGCGACCCTGCTCGCGAGCCAGCACTGGAAGTGCGTGTGGTTCGACCTGATCGGGGCGGTCTTCGTGCATGACATGTACGCCGGGATCGTCAACGAGCACGAGGTCGACTTCGCGACGAGGCATTTCCGGAAAGATCCGAAGGGGGAGCCTCGGAGCCAGGACGAGTTGATCGCCTTATCGAAGGCGGCCCGAGATTATCTCAATTTTCTCCCCCCCCACCGCGAAGACCTGAACTACCCGTTCATCTGGGCGGGGCTGGATGCCGTGCTCCGTCTTATCAAGACATCCCCCGACATCCCCGAGGCGTGGAAATATCTGGGACAGATCGAGCTGAGTCGCATCCGGGCGGGCAGCAGCGTCCCCCCGGCGTTCTCGATGGCGTTCGACCCGATCCGAGACCTGGCACCCGCGCGGGCCACCTACGCGCTTCGGCGGGCGACTCGGTTGATCCCGCAGGACTTCACGACATTGTTCGGCCTGGGCACGTCCTTCAGCGAACGTCGGATGTTCGGGGAAGCCAAGGAGGCGCTGGAGCGAGTCGTCCGACTTCAGCCGATCAACAAGCTCCAGGCCGAATTTATTTCACAGGCGAAGGGGACCATCGAGAAGATCCGGGAGGAGATGGGAGATCCTCCCCCCTCGCTGGAGTGGCAGAACCTCAGCGAGCTCGACCAGATCATCACCCGGCTCATAGGTTCGGGGCGGGTCGCCGAGCTGGCCGATCTGCTGGAACGGGCGTATCCGATCGACCGCGCCAGTTGGGACGAGGTCGACAGGATCGCGACGACCCGGCTTCAACTCGGTCAGCCGGCCCGGGCGCGAGAACTTTGGAGCCAGGCGAAAGCCCCCACGAAGCCGGGCGTCCGCCAGGCGAGGATTGCCGCCGCGTACATGGCGGAAGCGTCCATCGACCTCGCTCGCAAGGCGTATCTCGAGGCGATCGAGGCCGCCCCGAATTTGTATGAGGCCCGCTATGGCCTGGCCGTCCTCGAACAGGACGCCGGCAACGCGGATGAGGCGAGCGACCACGCGCTGGTCGCGATGGATCTCGCGAAGAAAGAGAACAACAATCTCCGATACTCGGCCGCGCGGAGCCTTGCCGTGCGACTTAGCCCGTTCCTGACGCGTGAATCCAAAACGCCCGCCCTCCGAATCCGGTGAGCGGGCATGTGCCGTCGTTTGTTCGCGGTCCGCGAAAATGAACGAAGTCACGGGTCGAAGCGGATCGACCCGTGACTTCCAGGCTTGAGTTCGGGAGCTATCAGCAGCCGTCTCGTCAGGAATTGACGGTGCGGGCGGGCTTGGTCCGGACGGCCTTCCAGTCGGTGTAGACCGACTTCAACTCGTCGACCGTCACGCCTCCGTGATCGTCGCCGGAATTCCAGCGCACCATCAGGGCCTTGTGGCGCTCGCGGAGCGGCCCCTTGGGCAAGAACTTGCCGTGGAACTTCTTGATGAACTTGAGGCGAGGGTCCGCGGGGGGCCGCGGCGCCTCCGGGGCCTTCTCGACAGGGGCGGCC